>JBBRJC010000616.1:0-2981 GCA_038220135.1 Bryobacterales bacterium
CGTTGCGAAAAATCACCAGTGCGCTGTGCGACAGTGGGCATCAGACCGGGTTGCGTAACGGCGTTGCGTTGGCGGGTCCACTGATAGTTGACAGAAAAGTTGGGGCCGTTTTTCAGCAGGCCGGGAATCTTCAACGGGCCACCAAATGAGACCAGGCCAGTGAGATGGTTGAACGAAGGCGTCTCCGTATTCTGGCCGGTAAGCGAATAGGTGCGCGCATCGAAGGCTGAGGTATCGAACGTGAGGCCGATGTTTCCGTTATAGAGTGAGCGTGCGCCTCGGCGATTATTGCCGAAGGCGGGTCCGAGTGAGAAGGGCGAGCTGGCACCATTGTTGCGCGTGCCGTTGATCAGAAATCCGTCCGCTGCTTTTTCCTTCAGTTCGCTTTGATCCTGATTAGCGAAAGTACTGGCGTCGCTGGGCGGCGGTGGTTCCGTAGGTTGCGCGGATTTAGCGCTGAGGTCGGCCCGTTGAAAACCGCCCGCTGTGTTTTGCGCCACTGGTGGTGCGTTTTTGCCGCGCTTCGGCGCTTCGCCAACAGTGGGGGCAACGGCTGCCGGAGGTGGCGGTGGAGCGGCAGTTGCCTTCATCTGATCCAGCGGAAGTAGTTTCAATTCCCACGACGCAGGAGAAGCGTCGGCAGCAACTGTGGTCTCTTGATTGATGGTGGTGAAGCAGAGCATCTCAACCTGCACTTTCCAAAGCCCATCGGCCAAACCTGTCATTGCATAGGAACCCTGTTGGTCGGTGATTGCGGTGAATTGTTTGCCGCCCTGGCTGGCCGTAACGGTCACGCCGGGCACTGGCAATCCGTTGAATTTAACCTGCCCGCGATAGTCGGTTGCCAGCAGCGAACCTACGGTCAAAAAGCATAGGCAACACTTCCAAAAGAAATTGGTGATCACTAATTTAAATCCTGAAATGAGGCGATACTTTATATGCCGTTTCGGCGGCTGCAAGTTCCCTAAATAATTCTACGGCTTATCTATGTTATCAATGACGCAAATTGCCGCCATTCCGTTCGCGGGTTCCAGCTTCAATCCCAATTGTTGTTGCATGGCTGTGACAATGGAAGCCGGATTGCCGTCTGTCGGCCATTGAAAATCTATGTCGTAGCTATCTGCGAGGCCTGTCCGATCGAGAACGAATATGCCTAGGATGCGCGATAACTGCCTGGCCAAATCCTTTGTGGTCACGTTGAGGGCATTCCAACTTACAGCGGTGCTTTTGCTGGGAAAGCTGTTGGGGCCATCCTTAGTTTGTTGCTAACGAAGCTACTTTTTCGAACTGACAAAACCGCCACGGCTAAGATGTTCTTTAGCCCCTCGATATTTATTTCGAGCTGAATTAAATCGTTGGAAATTGCAGTTCCAACTTTGGCTCTGTCCGGAATTTCGATGATGATTTCAAGCTGAGGTGGAATAGGACTGCTTACCATTTCCCAAGATTAGCAAAACAGCGGACATTGAGCTTTGCGCACGGGCGATACCGCCCGCAGTCAATGCCAAAAAACTGCGGCGGCCGAATTTGAGGGTATTCATGCGTCTAACCTAGTTCTCCGACGGCTTTTCAATGCTATCAATGATAAACAACGGAACCTGCCCTTTCTGAGATTCCAGCTTCAGCCCGAGCTGTTCCTGAATAGCGGTAACCAAAGAAGGCCCGTTCGGATCGGAAGGTGGAGGAGGGGGCTGACCGGCTCCTGCAAATGGTCCGCTGCCTGTCTGGGTTTCATCCGGAGTCCAGTTCAGTTCAAAATCGAACGACCCCGTCAGACCCGTTTTATCGATCACCATCCGGCCCAATTGATTCGATAAGCTATTCACCAGACTAGCCATCCCGATTTGCTGCGCGGTAATTTGGCCACGGCCCATGCGCATCATACCGCGGTCACCTTCGGCAGCCTTCATTTTATGGCCATTTTTTCCTACGACTAATGCGTAAACTGGGGCTTCCTTCGTTTCTTTGTGGAACTTCAGCTTGAAGCGATCCTGCAGCAACGCCTGCATCAACGGCTTCATCCCATCGCGGGCGATTTCCCCGTCCGCTTTGGCTGTTATTTCGAACCGGTCTGTTGCAATCCAGCTTGGTCCGCCGGTTATCTGGAACGGGCGCACATCGTAAGCCTGCAGCAGTAACATATTTACATTGATATTCTTGCCTGAGTACCGGCCGCCGGGAGTGATTTGAATCATAACCCGGTGGTCGCCTGGGGCAACTGGTTTGATGGAAGCCACTTCAAAGGCCTTCGCAGTTGGTGCCGCATCCTGAGCCGCCACCAGGCTAGCCGCCGTCAAAGCCATAAATCCGCGTCGACCTACGTTCAATTTATTCATGTAAAGTACTCCCTCTCCTAATATTCCAAACTGATGCTTAGAGTTCCCGAAATTTGACGCAATAATAGAACGATGCGTTTAGATTCAAGTTCGCACGGCGTTTACCCGATTGCGCCAACTCCTTTTCATGCAGACGGCCGGATCGATTTCGAATCGATTGACCGTATTTCTGAATTCTACAATTCAGTTGGCTCAACCGGCCTTACTGTGCTGGGGATAATGGGCGAAGCTCCGAAGTTGGAGCAGGCTGAGGCGGTTGCCGTAGCCAAGCAGTTTATTAAACGCTTTGAAGGCTTGCCCGTGATCGTGGGTGTTTCCTCGCCGGGTTTCGCTGCAATGAGCTCGCTCACCAAGACCGTGATGGACGCCGGCGCGGCCGGGGTTATGATTGCTCCGCCTGCTGCTTTGCGCACGGACGACCAAATTGTGACTTACTTCAAGCAGGCGGTTGAGGCGATTGGAAGCGACGTGCCCTGGGTGCTGCAGGATTATCCGCTTACGCTTACTGTAGTTATGACGCCTGGGGTGATTCGCCGCATCTTTGTCGACAATCCGTCGTGCGTGATGTTGAAGCATGAGGATTGGCCGGGGCTGGAGAAGATTGCAACGTTGCGCGGGTTTCAGAAGGATGGATCGCTGCGCCCG
>JBBRJC010000617.1:0-2960 GCA_038220135.1 Bryobacterales bacterium
GTAAAGGTAAAGCCAGTAATCCAGGATGATGCGTCCTTGCCCATTTTTTGGAATCTTCAAAGCGCTGTTTGCGATATGCAGCCCAATCGGGCGGGTGCACAAGTGTCACGGATAGCGCCGGGTTAAATGCGGTGCTGATCCCTTGTGAAATGAGATGGGCATGGTAATCCACTTCACGTGCAAAGCCGGCCAGGGGATAACGGTTGAGCACGCTACGATGGTAAACAACATTGCCTGCCGGAGCGCGACGAGGATCTTCATTGCGCAATAAATGCGCATATTCAAGCAAGTAGTAGGGCCATCCTGTGTCGCTCGGTTCCACGGTACCCCAACTCATTTCAGATACTGTATTTTTCGCAGCATCGATCCAGCCGGACCGTGGTTGATAGCGGTCATTGAGGATTGCAATACGCTCACCACGCGCCTGCGGAACACCATCACCCCAGTGCCGGACTCCGATGTATTCGACATCGCCGTCAACCCGCCCAACAGCACTTTGTGATTCGGCAATAACTATCACGCTGAGTTTCATACGGCAAAGTTCTTCCTGACAGAGAGGGCGGATAGTGCTGTTAGAACACATTCACTGGCGATTGTCGAGATGGCACAACCCATTGGGCCGTATTGGGGAATCAACAAGAGATCTAGTGTGACGTTCACAAACAACCCGGCCGACATATTTCGCAGGTCGAGGTGCTGGTGATGGAAGGCGAGTAACATTTGGCGCAGCACTCCGCGAAGCGCTTGCAGCGGCATCACCCAGGTAAGAATGCTGAGCAATTTAGCTGCATCACTATAAGCTTCGCCATAAAGCATAACCAGGATTTGCCGGCCGAAGAGCGCGAAGATTAATGCAAGCAATGTGCCGGCGGGAACGGAATAACGAATGGCTCGAATGGCAAGGCGTCGCGCTTCGCCGGTGTCAGGATATGCCCTGGAAAATAGCGGCAGAATGCTGATTTGCAGATTGCCGACAAGCAGCGAGAAGATATTGACGCAGCGATAGGCAGCCGCGTAAAGCCCTATCTCCACCCAGGGACGGCGCAACCAATCGAGCGCAAGGATGTCGAAATTGTAGAGCAGCGTTCCGATCAATACGGTCATCGTGAGTGGTAGTGATTCGCGCAATAGTGGCATGCCATCGAAGCTTAAAGTGGGCCAGCCAAGCTGCGGCGATAATTGCCAAAACAGATAAATAAGGGAAATGGTCTCCCCTGCCAGTTGGCCTACGCCTGCCCATATAATGTCTTCAGGCCTTGACATAAACAACGATCCGATGAGCAAGGAAAATTGAGCGCCGATATTGGATAGTGCAATCGGCATAGGAGTTTCCAGTGCCTGCAATGCCCAGCGGGGAGGCACTTGACGGATCATTGCGCCGAAGCTGAGCAGTAGTAAAGCGATCTTAAAACTTGAGGTTGCCTCGCGAGCCAGTGTGTAGATAACCAACGCGATTGCGGCAATGACGAACGAGATCAGCCGCAAGCCAAGAATTTTTGCCGCGAGCTGTTTCATCTTTTCCGGCTCTTTGGCACCGGAACGAATGCCGATTGTATCGAAGCCCTGCTGCACGGTGTTGGACATGTAGAGAGCGATTGCCTTGGCAACGCCGAAAGCCCCGAAAGCTTCCGCACCGGCACGCCTGGCGACGGCAAAAAACGCCAGCGCATGCAGAATACGCGCAACGGTTTCGCCCGCACTGAGCGTTAGAAAGTTGCGCCAGATGCGGCTGAATTTCATACGTAATTTAGTTCAATAGGTACAGATGAAAGTTTGCATCAGCATACACTTCAGCAAGGCCGCGATGGCGTTTTGCCACTTCCTCCAGCGCTGGTAGCGCTGGGCCGCTCGGCAGAATCAGATAGCGGTAAGGAAGCTTCGGTAACTCTGTGTCGATATCCTGCGGTGTGTAATTTCGATCTGTCCGGTAGAGGTGCTTCACTTGCGCCGGGTAAGGTGTGTAGGCCACAGCCCAATCGCCGATGCTGAGTACTTTGTCTTCAGGCCGGGAGAATTTGATTAGTTGTTCCGCTGCTGCAAAGGGGGGAAGAAACTCGCGCAGAAAGTCCGTCTGCTGCATTTTGAACGTGAGAAGACGCGGCAGTTGAGGCACCATTTCCTGAATCACTGTCACCAGCAACGCGAAGATGAAGCAGTAGACCACAGCGATGCGGACTAGCCAAACGCCAGCCTTTTTTGCAGTGCTTTCGAATGCTTCGATGCGAGCCGACAGAAGCAGCATCACCAATAGAATTGGGGTCATGGCGTAGCGAAGCGTGCTTAGAATGGTCCCCCAATAAAGCAGATAGATACCGGTAAACCACCAAACGTAGCGCAGCGTTTCATTCTTTTCCACGAGCTTGATAGTGAACCAGAGGCAAACGAAGAAGAGAAGGAAAATGCCCATGGCGTTGTTGCTGGGCGATTCAAAATGGCCGCGGCTGAGGAAGTGCGTTTGGTAGAGAATGTCACCGTAACGGGTGATGCGTTTCGATTCTTGTGCTTCGTATCCACCATGGCTGACCGCGCGATTGGTGACTTCCGGGTAGGTGGGGTCCCCCTTTATGATCCAGGTGCGTCCCACCCAACAGGTGCCTACCAGAATGAACAGAAGTGCAAGGCTTGCGAAAGCTTTCCAACGATTGGCTTCGCGCCATGCTGCAACAAAGAGGATCGGCGCCATTGCAACTGCCCCAAATAATGCTGTATGCTTCACGCCAAAACTGAAGCCGACAAGAACTACACTTAGCTGCACCCAACGGAACTTCTTCGTACGGCTCCACTGCAGCACAGCACACAGAGCAGCAAGCTGAAATAGAACCAGGCCAATGTCGTTTTTCACAACACTACCCGTCCAGTGGACAAAAGGAATTGATCCGCCGATTACAGCGCCAACAAATGCAGAGGATCGGTTTAAGGCGCACTGACGGCCAATGCGATAGACCAGCATCAGACAGAGC
>JBBRJC010000618.1:0-2949 GCA_038220135.1 Bryobacterales bacterium
ATCGCTCGCCATCGGCTGCTCGTAAGCCTACAGTCAGTCCGCCGCAGAATGCGATCACCGCAGCCGTTTTGAAGATTAGGGTTCGTTTCATGTTTCAACTATGAATGAAGCCTTTTCCATCACAGACACATTTCCGACGAAACCACACAAATTCCGGATGAGCCGTAGTTTCGATTAGTTTCGATACGAGTTTTAGCGCTTGAACACGGTGCTGGCATGATGCTATCCAAGCTAACCGAAGCAGTAATCATTGATTGCCGGCCTCCAACTTCGATTCCGTGGCCGCCATGAAATTTGGATTTTCCACCTGATCGAATATCAATTCTTAATCATTGATGCGCCCGCCAATTCTGCTAGCAATACTGCGAATCCCACGCCACCAACCTTATAAACCAATGGGCCTTTTGAATCCAACGAGTATTGTTGTGTCACAACCGCACCGCACAAAAGGCCCCTAGCGCCGCAGCACCATCGCCAACCATAGGCCCCCAGATTTTCATGGTCGTAGCAATCGAAAGTTCCGTTGCACCCTGCGCCCGAAAGCGACGAATCACATGCATCGGGTAAGCATCAACAAACAGTACAAGCGCCACTAGGATGCCCAGCCTCAGCCAAAGTGTCCGATTGGAATATCCGCCCGCCGTTGCCAAGCCCTACACTCGACTACTGTGCATCCCTTGCTCCAAGGCGATGAAGGGTATATGATTCGTTTCATGTCATGGCGGCCCGTTCGCAAATTAGAAGGTATCGGCAATGTGTTCCTTGGAACAGATATAGTCGACATCGCCGAGTACGATCTGGAGATTTACGAAGAGAATCCTTCCGATCATGAGCATCATGGAGCCAACTGGCGGCCTGGTGCGAAAAAGATTGAAGGAACCGTGGTTGGCAAGCTGCCGCTGCGAAAGAATCTGAAGCTTGAAACCGAAGAGGGCTACACGCTTAACTTCTATTTGAGAGACAGTTTTGGATCGGTGGTTAGCCTGGATGCGATGACCGATAGTGCGGGGAAACCTGTGCATTGATAGATGTTTTAAGAGTTGCCCGATATGGCTTCTGACGATCCGACCATTCAGTTCATCCCGTCGAATGAAAAGCCACTGCTCCGCCGCGCAGGGAAATACAACATTGTTGGACAAATTGGACAGGGTGGAATGGGTGTTGTTTACCGGGCGGTGGATGAAGATCTGGGGCGCACGGTTGCGCTGAAATTCCTACCGCAGGATTTTGCGAACTCGTCAGTAGCGGCGCAGCGATTCCTGCGGGAAGCACGCGCTGCGTCGGCCCTCGATCACGTCAACATTGGCACAATCTTCGGAATAGAAGAGACCTGGGACGCCCAGAAGTTTATCGTAATGGCCTATTACGAGGGCCGAAACCTATGGGAGCGCATTCAAAACACAGCAAATCCGCTGACGTCTGCTGAAGCGATTTCTATTGCGGTTCAGGTGGCACGGGGGCTGGGGGAGGCTCATTCTCATGGGGTGATTCACCGTGATATCAAGCCTTCCAATATTCTGTTGACAACGCAAGGCCCCGTAAAGATTGTAGACTTTGGGCTGGCCAGTCTTGTCGCGACCCAGCAGCTAACGCAAACGGGGGTGACGATGGGGACCCCGGCTTACATGTCGCCGGAGCAGGCGATGGGCAAGCCGACCGATCACCGTTCCGATATCTGGTCGCTTGCCGTGGTGTTGGTAGAGATGCTGACAGGGCGTCAGCCATTTGAAGCCGACACGATACCTTCTACCTTGTACAAAGTGGTTCATGAAAATTCTCTTTTGCTGGGGAATGTGGAGCAGCCGTTTCGCAAGATAATAGCCAAGGCGATGGAGAAAGATCCGGCTAACCGGTATCAATCGATGCAAGAGTTTCTTGCGGCAATGGAGTCTGTGGCCCCACCGATTGTGAAGGCCGGACCTGTGAGCAGCAAGACGATTGGCCTGCCGGAATGGGCAAAACGGCGAAGTGTTGTGGCCGCACTTGTAGTTTTGACAGTTGCCCTTTCGGGTGCGATTTGGTGGAAGACTTTCAACGGGCCTGCCGGAACGCGCACATCGAAAAGCATCTACGAAAAATATTTGCAGGGCGGCGAATTGATTAAGCGTTGGGATAAGGAAGGGAATCTGGATAAGGCGCTGGTGCTGCTTGGTGATGCCACGAAAGAGGACCCAAGCTTCGCTCTCGGGTTTGCACGGTTGGCCGAAGCGCAACGAATGCGATATGCATTGACACGGAACAAAACGGTGCTGGATGAAGCGGTCAAGAATTCAGAAGTGGCTGTGCGGCTGAATCCGGAATTGGCACCAGTGCAAGTGGTGTGGGGACGTGTACAGGCGTTGCGCGGGAATAGCGATTTGGCAATGGCGAGTTTTGAACGCGCTGTCAGGATCGATCCCAATGACGCCGATGCGCAGTTGGCAATTGCAAGGCAGTACGAGCGGCTGGGGCGGCTGCCGGATGCGGAAGCCTCATTTCAAAAAGCTGGATTACTTGAACCGGATAGCATCTCAGCTCATGATTTTTATGCTAATTTCTTGTTCCGCCAGGGGCGGTATGCCGAAGCGATTCGGGAGTGGCAGAGGGTGGTGACGATCGCTCCCGACAATGCCGCCGCGTTTGTGAATCTTGGTTCGTCGCTGAGTGAGAGCGGCCGTTATGACGAGGCAATTGAAATGCTTCAAAAGGCATTGCAACTGAAACCAACAGACATGGGGTATTCCAATCTTGGGGTTGCCTACTCGCGGACGAAGCAATATCCGAAGGCTGTGGCCGCCTACCTTAAAGCGTTGGAATTAGCACAGACCAATTACATGTTTTGGGGAAATCTTGCAGGAGTTTATTACAGGATGGACGGGTTGGATGCAAAGACCAAGGATACATTTGGCAAGGCAATAGAATTCGCCGAAACAGCCCGTAAGGCAAATCCGCGAGATGCGTTTGTGCATA
>JBBRJC010000619.1:0-2947 GCA_038220135.1 Bryobacterales bacterium
ACCACCTTCCTGTCTTCCGATTTTCCGGCCATTCAAACTTCACCGTTTGCAGCTGTGGTGGGGCTTGAAACCGTGCGGCGGCTGGCCCTGCATTATTCCGAATGTGACCCCGGCGAGTACTTCATGATTGAAGGCAGTTCCGGCTATCTGGAGATTTCGTTGAGCCAGGATTCGGCAGCAAAGCGGCTTGGATGTTCCAGTGGTGCGCCGGTTGAACTGACACTGTTTTGATGCCATGAATTACCGCGGCCGATTTGCACCTTCACCCAGTGGTCCACTGCATTTCGGATCGCTGGTGGCGGCTGTTGCCAGCTACCTGGATGCACATTCGGCCGGTGGTGAGTGGCTGGTGCGGATTGAAGATATCGACATGCCGCGCAATGTACCAGGAGCAGCGGAACACATCCTGGAAACTCTGTATGCATTCGGGTTTACCATCAATGGCGAAGTGCTGTGGCAAAGCTCAAGAGTGAAGGCATATCAACAAGCGCTGGATCAATTATTGCGGGATGGCGCTGTTTTTCCGTGCGGGTGTTCTCGCAAAGATGTGGGCGATGTTTATATGGGCACATGCCGGCATGGTTTAACGACAGGCCCTTGTTCCTGGCGCGTAAAGGTTGACGATTCACCCGTCGTATTCAGTGACCGGTTGCTGGGACCACAAAGCGAAGTGCTTGCAAATTCTGTTGGCGATTTTGTGTTGAAGCGGGCCGACGGGCTGTGGGCTTATCAATTGGCCGTGGTGGTTGACGACGCTTTTCAAGGCGTCACGCACGTGGTTCGGGGAGCCGATATTTTGGGATCAACGGCCAGACAAATCTATTTGCAGAAGGCACTGGGATTACCAACTCCACTCTATTTGCACATCCCGCTGGTAATGAACGCTGATGGGGAAAAGTTGAGTAAGCAAACCATGGCTCCGCCAATTACCAGAGCGAATGCCGCCGAGGAGTTGGGGCGCGCGTTGCGCTTTCTGGGTCAGGACTCGCCAAACTTTGACAGTGTGGAGGAGGCCTGGAAATGGGCCTTTGACCACTGGGAAACAGAAAGGATCACGCATGCCTGAGATGCCCGAAGTGGATGCCGTTAGTCGAAGGTTGCGCGAAGCGGTAGCAGGAGAACGAGTCAAATCGTTGCAGATTTTGCGGGGCTCAATCGCCAAGCCGCAACACACCGATGAAATAGAAGCAGCCGTGAAGGGCCGGACGCTGACCACTGTGCGGCGCCGGGCAAAACATATTTTTCTGGACTTTTCAGGCGGCGTTACAATCCATATTCACCTGCGGATGACGGGAAACTTGTTTGTGATTCCCGATGCGGGATTGTTCACCAGCAGCACACGGGCAATCTTCCATTTGTCGAACGGCAAAGGAATCGTTTTTGAAGATTCCCGCGCCTTGGGCAAACTTCATTTGCGAACCACCAGCGAAATTGCCGAAATAGAAAGCGGTTTGGGTTGGGAGCCATTGGATCCAGCTTTTACAGTGGCCGCTTTTGGTGCGATGACGAAAGCCTCAGCGATGCCGGCGAAAACGTTTTTGATGGACCAGCGCTATGTGGCAGGCCTTGGCAACATCTACGTCGCCGAAGTGTTGCACCGGGCGAAAGTTGATCCACGCAAAGCGATGAAGTCAATTACAAGGCCGACAGTGGCTCGAATCCATCAGGCTATCGGCAGCATCATGAATGAAGCGGTAGAATCTGTATATAGTGCATACGAGCAGCCAGGCGGCTTTGCCGAGGGAGAAATCTTCCCGGTGCAGGTGTATGATCGCGAGGGTGAGCCTTGTTTTCGATGCAAGACGGAGATTCGTCGCATCAAACAAGGAGGCCGCTCAACCTATTTCTGTCCAGGCTGCCAGCGATAAACAATGAATATTTCTTCGACATCTAAAGCCATAGAATTCCGTAAAGCCCTTGAAAAAGGCGCACTCGTTGCCGATGGCGCAATGGGTACCATGCTGTACGATCGTGGCGTTTTTATCAACCGCTGCTTTGATGAATTGAACCTTTCGCAACCCGGTTTGGTGAAAGAAGTGCACGAGGCTTACATCAAAGCTGGTGCCGAAATTCTGGAGTCGAACACGTTTGGCGGCAACAGGGTGCGGCTTGCTGCATTCGGTATGGCCGAAAAGCTGGTGGACATCAATCAGGCTGGTGTGCGCCTGGCGCGTGAAGCAGCTAAAGAAAAAGGGTACGTGGCCGGTGCGATGGGTCCGCTTGGGGTCCGCATTGAACCGCTAGGTTCCATCACTTTTGCAGAAACCCGCGACATTTTCAGGGAGCACGCACAGGCACTTGTGGACGCAGGAATCGATCTGGTTGTGCTGGAAACTTTTGGCCGATTGGATGAGTTGCGTGAAGCGATTCTTGCTGTGCGCGAAGTGGCTGGTCCGGAAATGGTGATTGTTGCGCAAGTGACCATTGACGATCATGGACACATGCTGGATGGCACTGACACGGAAACCTTCACCCGCGCGTTGAACGATTTACCGGCAGACGTGATTGGCTTGAACTGTTCGGTAGGTCCGAAAGTAGCGCTGGAAACTATCGAAAAAATGATGGGCTTTTCGCACAAGCCATTCAGCGCGATGCCCAACGCCGGGTACCCGGTGACGGTGGAAGGCCGCAAGATTTATATGTGCTCGCCTGAGTACATGTCGCAGTACGCGCGGCGCTTTCTGATGAGCGGCGTTAAGCTGATTGGCGGCTGCTGTGGTACTACGCCGGAACACATCAAGTTGCTGAAGAGCGAAGTACGCAGCTTGAATCCGATGCAGCGCGACATCAGCGTTACTGTTGAAACCCCGTCGGTGAAGCAGAAGGCGATGCCGAAAGTGGCGATGGAGGAAAAGTCTTCCCTTGGGGCGAAGCTTGCCGCAAAAAAGTTCGTCACCTTCGTTGAAATTCTGCCGCCGCGTGGAGTTGATCCCTCCAAAGAAGTGGC
>JBBRJC010000620.1:0-2942 GCA_038220135.1 Bryobacterales bacterium
GATACTCGCGGTCAAGTTTGGCCGCACCGCAGAGACCAGAGAAGCTGCACCCATCGGAAATTCGCATTACGATAGCTTGCAAACCTCGCTCGAACGAAGATTCTCAAATGGATTGCAGTTCGGGGCTTCCTATACCTGGTCAAAGTCGATCGGTGTGTGCTGCAGTCAGAATAGCGACGGCTTGGCAGCAATCCAAATCCCAGAATACTACGGCCTCAACAAGTCTGTTACCAATGTTGACCAACCCCATAACCTTGTTCTAAACGGCAATTGGCAGTTACCTTTTGGAAAGGGAAAGCGCTGGGCAACCAGCGGAGCAAAATCCTGGTTGGCAGGTGGCTGGCAAGTGAATGCGATTTATACTGCCGCTTCGGGTACTCCATTTACGGTCTCCGCTTCCGGCACATCTCTGAATGCACCTGGTAGCACCCAAAGGGCTGATCAAGTGAAAGATTCGGTGGCCGTGCTAGGCGGCGCAGGACGTGGTCTTTCGTATTTTGATCCGTTCGCATTCAAAGCTGTAACGGCTGCGCGATTCGGAACTGCAGGTTTCAATTCTCTGCGAGGCCCCGGCCTTGCCAACGTCGATTTTGGACTGTTTCGCGAATTCTCCATTACTGAAAAATGGAAGATTCAATTCCGTGCCGAAGCCTTCAATTTTACCAACACGCCGCATTTCGGAAATCCTGGTGCTAACGTGTCGAATCTGCAGTTGAACGGTGATGGCTCGGTTCGCAATCTAGGTGGCTTTACAGAAATCACTGGGTTACAAAGTACTGGTCGAGATGGAATTGATGAGCGTGTTTTCCGGCTGGGGTTGCGTCTCAGCTTTTAAGCTTTTATTTTCCAAGCATGGCAGGAAAGATTGACTGCCATGCTTGTTTCCACATCTATACGCTGTAGAAGAATTCTTCCCGCACAATTTTTCCATCAGCCGTTTGATAAATTGCCAACTCGTCCATCGGGAAGCGTTTTCCCGTAGGTTTGAACGTTACATCAAAGCAGAAGCGAACGCAGAAGGACGCCCCGGAAACAAGCGGCCCTTCAATGATTGCCGAATGGACCTCGTGGTTGCTGCTCCACCATTCTGCTTTTCCAAGAACAGCTTCAAGGCCGGTCACTTCGCGTGATCCACCGGGCATTGCCGCCGCCTCGACGCTGACAATACCTGGAGAATAGAGGCTGTTGATGGCGTCTGTGAATTTCCCTTCCTTGCAAAGGGAAACTAATTCATTTGCGATTTCTTGAGTCGTCATTATTGTGTTCGATGTCCTTTGTGAAATTCTACCGCAAGGTGATATTGTAGGAATCGCAAATGGCATCCAAGATTCTCAATACCTGCGTTTTGTTACTTATGTTAACGAATGTTGCTTCGGCGCAGCAGGCCACTATGGACGAGTTTTCACAAGCGGTCCGTCCTGTGCTTGCGCAAAATTGTGCGGCTTGTCACAACCCGAATAGTCCCAAGAATCGCATTAATTTCCTGAAGGCATCCACAGCTAAAGATGTTGAAGTCAATCGTGGATTATGGCGTAATGTGGCTGCCCAACTTCGCAATCGCACTATGCCTCCAGTTGATTCCAAGCTTAGTGAAGATGACCGGCTGCGTGTGGCCACCTGGATCGATACCCGTTTGCGGCTAAGCGCCTGTAATACTGGCGATTTCGCTGGTGCTGTTGCCTTGCGCAGGCTAAATCGTCGCGAATATCACAATACAATTCGCGATTTGCTTGGCGTCGATTTCAACGTAAGTGAACTCTTCCCGAATGATGGAACTGGCGGAGCCGGCTTCGACACCAATGGCGAAACTTTATTCATTCCGCCACTGCTTATGGAACGTTACCTGGAAGCCGCTCAGCAAATTGTTGATCGGGCAATTATTTCGCCGCAGCTTGTCCGCACCTTCACCGCTGCTCAACTGCTGCCTGCCGTTTCTGCTGCCACGCGCGAATTAGCCACAGGCAAATCGCTCTCCGCCCCTGTTTCAATTTATTTGGATGGCGACTATACTGTTCGTGTTGCCGTGGAGAGTGTTGGTCCTGTAACGCTGAAGGTTGATGGGGCGATGACCGGCGTTGCCCTGAAAGAACAGCAGGTGCGTGGCAACCGTCCTGGTGCCGTCCGTACGCCCTCAATGCAAGTGCAGGTTCGGCTGACGCGGGGTCTTCGTCTGCTCTCCATTTCCGCAGACGGCGCGACGGTTCCCGTGACTGGCTTAACGCTTGAACAAAAGGTTACTGAACCCGGTGCAGAGCGGTTAGCCCTGCATTATCGTCTGCTTGGAATGGAGCCCGGAGCCGAGCCGTTACAAGCGCGTAAAGCAGCGGAACAAATCTTGCGAGCATTCTTGCGCAAAGCCTACCGGCGGCCAGTTGAGGCCAAAGATGTTGCATCGATCATGGTCATGTACGATAGAGCTGCCAGGCGCGGAGACCCGTTTGAAGAACGCATGAAGCTGGCGTTGAAAGCGGTGCTTGCAGGTCCCGAGTTCCTTTTCAAAATTGAAAATCGCAGCGATAAACCAGGAATTTATCCAATTGGGCAATTTGAACTGGCCTCGCGCTTATCCTACTTTTTGTGGTCCACAATGCCGGACGACGAACTGAACAATCTTGCCTTACAAGGCCGCTTGCAGGATCCCAAAACATTAGCCGGCCAAGTGGAACGCATGTTGGACGACCCGCGGGCGCACACATTTACCAGCACCTTCATCGGCCAGTGGCTTGGCACTCAGGAGCTTGGGGGCCGTGTGGCACCCATGCTCACCGAACTGCAGGCCTACTATACTCCGCCGGTTGCTGCCGATTTGCGTGCTGAACCGATCCTGATGTTTGAGCGAATTATGGGTGAGAATCGAAGCCTGTTGGAATTGCTGAATGGCAACTATACGTATCTTACCGATCGGCTGGTGAAGTTCTACGAATTGGAAAGTAAGTTCAAGG
>JBBRJC010000621.1:0-2941 GCA_038220135.1 Bryobacterales bacterium
TCTTTGCTTTGGAGCAAGGCAAACTGCGCGGGTTGAGTGATCACAATGGCGAATGGCTAAAACAGATTTCCTTGGGCGAGTCGCGCAAGGTAGCATTTCCGAATAAGAGCGGGGATGAAGTGCATGGTTTGTTGACCTTGCCGCCCGACTATAAGACGGGCCAGAAATTGCCGTTTTTGCTGCGCATTCATGGCGGACCGAATGGGCAGGATGCGCACAGCTTCCAGTTTGAAAGGCACCTGTTTGCGGCCAACGGTTATGCGGTGCTGGCCGTTAATTATCGTGGCAGTGCGGGGCGCGATGAAAAATATCAGACGGCGATTTTTGCCGATTGGGGTAATAAGGAAGTTGAAGATCTACTTGCAGGCGTTGACTATGTGGTGGCTTCGGGCATCGCAGATCCGGCGCGTCTGGGAATCGGCGGGTGGAGCTATGGTGGCATTTTGACTAACTACACAATTGCCAGTGATACGCGATTTAAAGCTGCCATCAGCGGGGCCGGATCGTCATTGCAAGTTTCCATGTATGGTTCCGATCAATACATTGCGCAGTATGAGCTGGAGGTGGGCAAACCGTGGAAGGCCAAGGATATTTGGATGAAGATCAGCTATCCATTTTTCGAGGTGGAAAAGATCAAAACCCCGACGCTGTTTCTGGGTGGTGAGAAAGATTTCAACGTCCCGATCATTGGTGGAGAACAGATGTATCAGGCGTTGAAGTCGATCGGTGTGCCCACGCAGTTGATCATTTATCCAGGCGAGCATCACGGTATTCGCAAGCCCAGTTATGTTGAGGATCAGTTGAAGCGCTACCTGGACTGGTACGCAAAGTATTTGAAGCCAACGTCATAGGCGAAAGCCGAACGCAACAATGGGGATGCCAAGAGGGCGCGGATCGCCTTTGGTTTGAAGTGATGGTGAAACGTCGAATTCTATGGTCGAGGTGGCTGCTTTGGCAGCAACTGAAAGCGGCCACTTCACCGTTTGAATTCCCTGTTCGATGAACTCCTGGCTACCGATTTCAATGCCGTCCACTTTGACTTTTAACGTGACTCGTTTAACCAGCCGGATATAGTCTGGGCCAATGTTTACGGTCACGTCGAATGCTTTGGCCTCTACCGGACGCCAGAGGCGTGCTCGGGCATATGGGGCGATCCAACGGAAGCCTGCCTCGCGCTCAAAGAAACCCTTCTCCAGTTGCCATAGCGGTGTCATGCGGCTCATTTCAATGCGTGCCGATTCCTGATCTTTGCTATCACGCGCAACACTGTAAACTACTCGAAGCGACGGATCCCAACTCAGCTGGACCACAGCTTGTTCGGCATCGACAGGTGATTGTTCCAACTCTTCGGCATACTTCACCTTGAGGTCCGGCTTGCGGAAAATGTAACGCAACGCGCCTTCCACACCCCATCGATGCATCTTGGCTGGGGCACCGTCGATTATGGCTGTGGTTATCTCCGTCCGCACTTTTACCAGTTTTTGCAGTGCGGAAACGTACTCCCGATTGTCGCCTGCCACGGCCAGCGCCACATTACGAAGTTGCCTCAATTTGAAATATTGAACGGGCACCCAAAGTATGGCGAGTAGGGCAAAGCAGAACCATGCAATTCGAGGACTGCGGTCTGCCAACGTTCCCATCGCCAACCCGATGCCGGCCAAAGGCAGGTACATGTATGCGCCATATAGCCGGCCAGGAACGAACAGCATTGGGCCAAGAAAGAGTACGCACATCGCAACACCAAACCAAACGCGCCGGTCTTTGGTGAAGAATGGGATTGCTAATAGAAATAGTCCGGCGTAGGGAATAAAGGTGATTTGAGTTGCATAGAAACTTATGCTCTTGACCAGCCCTTGGATCGTGAAAATCAAGCTATATTCTGTGGGCGCAGTGTCACGATATATCAGTGCCGGTGCCCCAAAAACCAAAGAAATTGCAAAGAACGGAATCAGCCGTTTCCATCGCCGTGATCCAAACCACACCTCGTAACAAAGCAGCACCATCGGCAGCATAATCGCCAGTTCCTTCGACTTAAATGCGAGCCAGCCGCAAAGCACACTAAGCCAAAGCTGATCCTTGCGGTATGCCAGGATCGACAGAAAGCAGAACGTGCCGCACAGCACATCGAAAATGTACATGGGCCGGTAGTAGGTGTCGAACACTGCCATGTGGAAGCCGAACACGAGTAGCGCAATCATGCGCGCCCCTGTGCTCAAACGGAAAGCTGCGGCCAGATTCCACACTATGCACAGGTTGAAAATATGCGCGCCATGCAACACCGCAACGTAAGGTGTGTAGTTCAGTCCTGCAGTACGTTCCAGCAGCCAGAAATACAGATGACCAACGGGGCGGAAATTGAAGATGTAATATTTCGGAGCAAGCAGGCCAATGCCGAAAGTGCTGAATGGAGAGAGGCGAACCCAACTGAGATTATCCAGATCGTCGTCCATGAAGTACCCTTTGTAGGCTCCACGGACGGCGATCCAAAACAAAACTGCAACGATGCCAACTAACAGCCACGAACGTTCGCGGAAAAACTTCACTCTGGGATGTGGTGCAAGAAGTCGAAATCGCACCCCTCGTCAGCCTGGGTAACGTGATCCAAAAACAACTTGCCATATCCACGATTGTAGTGCGGCTTGGCTGGCTTGAATTGCGCCATACGTGCGGCGAATTCTTCATCGGAAATAAGCAGATTCAACTGCCTTCCTTCCACATCCAACTCAATTTCATCACCGGTTCTGACAATCGTCAACGGTCCGCCAATGGCCGATTCCGGAGCTACGTGCAGAACCACTGTCCCGAAACTGGTGCCACTCATACGGGCGTCAGATATGCGGACGCAATCGGAAATGCCTTGTGCCAGCAGAACTTTGGGCATGGGGATGTGGCCCCATTCCGGGAAGCCCGGCGCGCCAATTGGTCCGCCGTTTTTCATCAC
>JBBRJC010000622.1:0-2938 GCA_038220135.1 Bryobacterales bacterium
CACGTTCACTTTTGATAAGTGCAGGCTCGAATGAGTTGAGCTTGCGCAGTGTAGTAGTTGTAGCTCCCAGCAGGTGCGCCGATTGACTGAGTACGTCAGGGTTAGTGGGATAGCGGCGGAGCAAAGCCTCGATCAATACTGCTGCTTTGTCGTGAACCGCCATGGCCTGAGCCGCATCCCGTGATTCAATTGCTTTAGCTTGCGCCCGATACAGGTTGAGACGCAATAGATTGGCTTCCAGCGTGTCTTCAGAGTTTGCCAGTGCCGCAAATCCTTTCTTGAAATGTTCAAGCGCAGCCGTTGTGTCGCCTGTGTATGACCCTTGCACGCTGCCTTGCACTTGCCCCATGCGGAGTTCGGCGGCAGCAATATCGAGCTGCAATTTTTCATCTTTGCTTTTGTCCACCGAAAGGGTATCAAGATACTGTAAACTTCTGGCCGCCATCGACTCCCGTGCAGGAAGCGAACCGGGCAGATCCTTGATTCGGTCATGATCGTCAAGCATCGCACTGGCCAATTTTCTGGTTTCTGAGGAATGCCGTTGGGAAGCCGCATTGAACCTGGAATAGGCAATCAAACCACCAGTAATGGAAACCAGCACCGTGGCGGTCAGCGCTACAGGAACGCGATTGCGGCGTACAAACTTGCCGACCCTGTAAAAGGTAGTGTCCGGATGCGCCAGCACCGGTTCATGATTAATCACGCGCTGCAAATCTTCGGCAAATTGAGTGGCGGTGAGATAGCGTCGCGATGGAGTCTTTTGCAACGCTTTTAGAACGATCGTATCGATGTCGCCGACCAGTTCCCTGGCACGCGCGCGGTCTTTTGTTGCTTGACTGGGGCGGCGTACTTCGGTCTCGCAAATTGCCTGATAAATTTCCTGCGAAGTGTATTTGCCGAGGATGTGCGGGCGCTGCCCGGTTAACAGTTCATAAAGTACAGTGCCCAAAGAATAGACGTCGCTGGCGACGGTTATCGGCTCGCCATTCACTTGTTCAGGGCAAGCATAATCGGGCGTCATCATTTGTGAGCCGTCCACGGTGAGGGCGCCACCTTCGGAGCCTGGAAGCAATTTGCAGATTCCGAAGTCGAGGAGTTTTGGGGTGCCATCGGCTTCCACCAAAATGTTGCCCGGCTTCAAATCACGGTGAACGATTAGGTGCTGATGGGCGTGGGCAACGGCGCGGCAAACCTGAATGAAGAGCTTGATGATTTGGGGAATCGGCAGATTTTCATCACGGCAAAACTCATTCACAGGGCGGCCGATAACGCGTTCCATAACTATGTAGGGAATGGCGTCTTCAGTGGTTCCGCTATCGATCAGGCGAGCGATATTGGGATGCTGCAACAAGGCCATCGCCTGCTTTTCCCGTTTGAAACGATCGAGGAAATAATCCGTATCCATGCCGGGGCGGATCAACTTTACGGCGACTTCACCTTTATATTCCCCATCACTTCTTTCACCGAGGTAGACGTTGCCCATGCCACCGCGGCCCAATTCGCGGGTGAGCTTGTAAGGCCCGGCCTGACGCGCAAGCTTCCCGCTTTCTATCTCGTGAAATTGGACCACGGAATTGGAAATTTTCTGGCTCACCTGGCCGTGGGCGGCACCATCGCTGACCAGCAACAGTTGCACTTGATTGAACAATTCCGCATCACCGGCACACTGTTGTTGGAGCCAGGCTTGGCGACTGGCCGGCTCAAGCTCCAGCGCTTCGTCTAGCAGTTGATCTACGATGCGCCAGCGGTCGGGCGTCATGCTTGGTCCGTTATGGATGTGGCCATAAAGTGATGCAACCATGCCTCGGCTTTACGTTGTTCTTTGCCGACAGTGGAAACGGAGACGTCGAGCGCCTGGGCGGTTTCTTCGGTGCTGAGCCCGCCAAAGAAACGCAGCTCGATTATTTTGCACTTTCGTTCATCGAACTTTGCCAGTTCGGCCAATGCGTCGTCAAGTTCAATTAGATCGGAACTTCGTTCGGGTGCGAAATTGAGGGCATCTTCGAGGGGCACTCTTGCTGCGCCGCCACCACGTTTATGGCCGAGATGTTTGCGGGCGTGATCGACCAGAATTTGGCGCATGAGCCGGGCGGCTACACCGAAAAAATGATTACGGCTTTTCCAATCGGGGAGGTCCTGCGCGACCAGACGCAGGTAGGCTTCGTTGACTAAAGCGGTGGCTTGAAGGGTGGCTGGATCACGTTCGCGATTGAGGTAGCTGAAGGCGAGTTTGTGCAGTTCGCTGTAGACGATGGGGGTAAGAAGATCGAGAGCCTGCTTGTTTCCTTCGCCCCAGGATACGAGAAGTTGAGTGATCTGGTTGCGAACGGATTCATCAGCTTCATTTGGCATTTTGCAATTAGTATAAATTATTTTCGCCAGGGGCTGTCGTTTTGGAGATTCAGTTTCGCATGTTAAAGTGCGAGCGGAAACGCTTAGACATCGAATAAAGGAAACAAGAACATGACCATGAAGATCAAGAGCAACGTGAAGGCTGGCTCACTCACCAGCAACCACAATCAGACCCTGCGCATTAAAAGCAGCGTCAAGGCTGGCGCCCTTACCGTCAACCATAACCAGGCTGCTCGCTAGGCAATGTCTGGGGGCTGGTGAATCCAACCGAATCCTGGCCCTCCTTCCAATGCGAGACCTTAATTGATTCATTTTCCACTTTCCGGCTTTTTAAACTAATTTTGCGTTTGCCGCTAGAATTGCAAAGCGATTGCGCACTTAGATATGTAGGCAGCTTGTGCAAGTCATAAGCCGATAAAAAAAACCCGGAGAAACAAAAATGAAGATCAAGACCAGCGTGAAAAGTGGCGCAATTACAAACAACCACAACCAGAATTTGAAGACCAGGACCAGTGTGAAAAGTGGCGCACTTACAACCAACCACAACCAGAACTTGAAGACCAGGACCAGCGTGAAAAGTGGTGCA
>JBBRJC010000623.1:0-2894 GCA_038220135.1 Bryobacterales bacterium
TGCCGATAATTGCAAATCCCGGTGGCAGGCGGCGTTCGTAAGCAAGCCGGTACAACGCCGGCACTAATTTTCTTTTGGTGAGATCGCCGTTGGCTCCATAAATGACAGCCATACAAGGTTCAACGCGGCGCTCAAATCGTAAGGGGTCCTGGAAAGGATTTTCTCCGGGCATCTTCTTCAAACATAGCATGCGATACTAATCCCTAAATGGTAAGAATTATTTCTGCTGTCGAAGATCTCTTTTTCCTGGTGAAAATCCAGGCGGCGGCAAAGCAAATTGGGGCTGAACTTACCACCGTGTCAACTGCGGAAGCGCTGCGCGCGAAAGGTGAAGTGCGGCCTGATATTTTCCTTTTCGATTTGAATGGTGTGGCAACAAAGCCGCTTGAATCTGTCGCGTGGATTCGTGAGCAAACGCAATTGAGCGGGGTGAAGGTGATTGGCTACATTTCGCACGTGCAGACGGAGCTAAAGAGCAAGGCGCTGGAAGCTGGTTTTGACGCCGTTTATGCCCGCTCCGTTTTTTCCACCAAAGCCGCCGAGATATTGGCCGGTTGTTGATTCAGAGCATTGGCGGAATTATAGACTTCCGGGAACAGCAGGTCCTCTTCGACGCCGAGTTCCTTTATGCCGAGGGAGACATATCCGATGAGCCCGAGCGTGCCGTTCGGGTTGGTCCAAAGGTCTGGGACCAAGCCTCCAGGGAGATTAGTGGCCAGTCTGGGCGATTGAAGTCGAGTCCAGTTTGAAGCGAACTGGTTGCGTAGCTATTCCGAGAAGGTACAAGTTTGCGTAAACCGAATGAGTGCTTCGAGCTTTCTTGCGGCAGCCCCGCTATCAATCGCCGTTGCTGCAATCGCCACACCTTCAATCAGCGTTGCGGCCTTGCCTGAAACTACCAATGCAGCAGCCGCGTTGGCCAGCACAATATCGCGCTTCGGGCCTTTCTCTCCGCGGAAAATAGCGTGCGCGATCGCCGCATTTTGATCCACGTCACCTCCCAATAAGTCGGAAGCATTTGCCGCCGGAAGCTCAAAAGTTTCCGGTGTCCAAACATGTTCCTGGACGCTGTTGGGACGAACTTCAAACACGCGCGTAGGTCCTGTTGTGCTAATCTCATCACCCACATCGGCACCATTCACAACAAAGCCATGCTCAAGACCGAGCCGGGCCAGGGCGCTGGCCATCAATTGAGCTGCCTCCACACTTGGCGCACCGATCAATTGCGCGGTTGCCCCTGCAGGATTGGCCAACGGCCCAAGTAAGTTGAAGGCAGTCCGCATCTTCAATTCCCGGCGCGCAGGTTGGGCGTGCCGCATAGCTGGGTGCAACGACGGAGCGAACAAGAAACCGATGCCCGTTTCACGAATCGATTGCGCCATCTGATGAGGCTCCAGGGCAATGTTCACACCCAGCGCTTCCAGCACATCAGCTGAACCACAGCGCGAAGATATCGAGCGGTTGCCGTGCTTAGCCACGCGCACTCCAGCGCCGGCAACAACTAACGCCACCACAGTGGAAATGTTGAAAGTTCCGCTGCCGTCCCCACCAGTTCCGCAGGTGTCCAGAAGTCGCTCGTCGCCCAAGTCCGGATCGACACGAATCACTTTGCGGCGCATCGCTTTGGCGAAGCCGTACAACTCATCTGCCGTTTCGCCTTTCATCTTCAAGGCCACCAAAAATGCTGCAATCAGGGCAACCGACGCCTCGGGATTCAATATCTCTGTCATGGCGTGTTCTGCGTCGTCAGCGGTCAGGTGTTCACGGCGGATTACTCGATCAAGAAAGGGGAGAAGTGGCATGCTATAGTTAAATTTTACCCTATGAAAATTCATGAGTACCAGGCCAAAGGCATCTTGGCACGCTACGGGGTCCCTGTGCCTAAGGGCAAAGTGGCCTACACCGTAGAGGAAGCTGAGGCTGCCGCCAAGGAATTGGGCGGCATAACAGTCGTCAAAGCACAGATTCATGCCGGAGGCCGCGGTAAGGGCGGTGGTGTGAAAGTCGCCAAGACTTTTGAGGATGCACAAGCTGCGATCCGCAAGATTCTGGGAATGACGCTGATTACCCATCAAACAGGTCCGGAAGGCACGAAAGTGCACCGCCTGCTGATTGAAGAGGGATTGCCGATTGCCAAGGAACTTTACCTGGGCATTACGCTGGATCGCGTGAGTGGGAAGAACGTGTTTATGGCTTCCAGTGAAGGCGGCATGGACATTGAAGAAGTTGCGGCACACACGCCGGAGAAAATTCTGCGTGAGACGATTGAGCCTGGTATTGGCTTGTCGCCCTATCAGGCGCGCAAAATCGCATTTGGCATTGGCGTGCCACCGGCAAGCATCAGCGATTCTGTAAAAGCGATTATGGCGTTGGCGAAAGCGTATGAGGACATGGACGCCTCGCTGGCTGAAATCAATCCATTCATTCTGCTTACCGACGGCCGCGTGATGGCGCTTGATGCGAAGATCACCATTGACGATAATGCACTGTTCCGTCACAAAGATTTCGTTGAACTGCGCGACTTGAACGAAGAAGATCCGCTGGAAGTAGAAGCATCGAAGTTCGGCCTGAACTACATCAAGTTGGATGGCAACATCGCTTGTATGGTGAATGGTGCGGGGCTTGCGATGGCGACGATGGACATCATCAAGTGGGCGGGCGGAGAGCCGGCTAACTTCCTGGATGTTGGCGGCGGAGCGAACGAAGAGCAGATCAAGAATGCTTTCCGTATTTTGCTTTCCGACAAAGCCGTGAAAGCGGTTTTGATCAATATTTTTGGTGGTATTCTGCGTTGCGATATTCTGGCGCGCGGTGTTGTCAATGCGGCTCGCGACCTCGGCATCAGCGTGCCGATCGTGATTAGAATGGAAGGCACGAATGTGAAAGAAGGCAAG
>JBBRJC010000624.1:0-2877 GCA_038220135.1 Bryobacterales bacterium
CAAAGACAAAGGTTGTAAGAACGCTAACAAATAGCATCGCAGGGCTACATTGGTTGACCCTGCGGTGGCTCTCCGCAGCAATTAATGGATGGCGGATTATTCCGCCATCACCGCTTCCACCGCTTCGCTGGCCGTAAAGTAAGCACAGTCCGGATGATGCATTACCAAAGCACTCACACTTGCCTCAGGTTCCATCATCATACCTTCGGTCAACTGCACGCCAATCTCATCCGGATTAAGTAGCTTCCAAATCCCAGCCTGATCATCCAAATTCGGGCATGCCGGATAGCCGAAGCTGTAGCGCTTGCCATGGTAGCGTGACGTGAACCGTTCCTGCATTGTCGTTGTCGGCGAATCGGGGAATCCCCAATCTTCGCGAATGCGGCGATGCAGCCACTCTGCACATCCTTCAGCCGTTTCAATGGCCAATGCCTGGAATGCATGGGCTTTGAGAAATTCGCCGTTCTTTTTGGCAGCTTCGGAATGCTCACGCACCCCTTCGCCAGCAGTAACTACGAACAGCGCAATCTGGTCTCGTCTGCCGTCAACTGCAGGCAGCACATAATCGCTCAAGCATAGCCCGTCCTCTTTGGGTTGACGGCCAAAACGAAATGTATGAATAGGCGACGTGCCACCAGCCGCAAACAGATTCATCGCATTGCCATCGCGTTCGGCCTCAAAGTATTGCCAAACAGCGCGAACCTTCATGAATTTCGCTGCCAGTTCCTTTACTTCCTCCATCGAGTTATACAGTGACAGAGCCTTTTCGTCGCGGTCAGCCAACAGCTTTTCAAAGTTTCCCTTGAAGCCCATGTGCCGTCCGTACAGCATGAACGGATTGATGTAGCTCCAAACTTCGCTCAATTGCGGGACATTGCGCACGCGACGATCCGCGAAGGGGATGATTGGCACCGGGACATCCAAGTTGACTTTAGTGCTTCGCTCTTCCGAGGTATTAATCACAACCACAGGTGCGGGCGCTTGAATATCCTGGCCCGGGTGAAACGTGTGTTTTTCGAGAATCGCGGCACGAGTGGCCGGATCCATAATTTCATTCATCAGCCGCAACCCGGTCATCGCGTCTTTGGAATAGAACACCGGGGCTTTATATTCCGGTCCAATTCGATTCAGCGTGAACCGTTCCGATAGCGCCGCACCGCCCACCAGCAGCGGAACTGAAATTCCAGCATCTCGGAAATCGCCAGCAGTGATCACCATTTGCTGCGTAGATTTCACCAGCAATCCCGAAAGACCAATCGCATCCGGCTTATGTTGGCGGTAGGCTTTGATCAAATCTTCGGGCAAAACCTTGATGCCAAGATTCACCACTTCGTAGCCATTATTGGCCAGAATGATCTCCACCAAATTCTTGCCGATGTCGTGCACATCGCCCTTCACCGTGGCCAGCACAATTTTGCCGCGCGCTGCGGTTTCGGATTTTTCCATGAACCTTTCCAGGAACCCGACCGCCGCCTTCATCGCCTCAGCCGATTGCAATACCTCGGCCACAATCAGTTCGTTATTGTTGAACAAGCGGCCCACTTCGTTCATGCCCGCCATTAACGGACCATTTACAATTTCCAACGGTCCCATGCCTTCGGCCAGCTTCTTCGCCAAATCATCTATCAGGCCTTCTTTGCTGCCTTCAATAATGTAGTTGGCAAGGCGCTGATCAATGGGCAGATCCACGCTTGATTTTTTCGTTTTTGGGCCAGTTCCACGGAAATGTTCAGTAATCGCAGTGATGTGATAATTGTTCACTGCGGCTTTCTCTTCCTTGGTCTGCTCACGCCAATCAACTGGAACGTTCTTCAACAAGTGCGCGCGTGGGTGATCTACCGGTACATCTTCAGGCGGCGTGCTGAACAACAAATGCTCTGCCAGCCGGCGTTCCAGCTCTGGAATGGAAGCGAAGCGTTCCAGTTTTTCCGCATTGACAATGGCCAGATCCAGCCCGGCCTTTGTCGTGTAATAAAGGAAAACAGAATTGACGATTTCGCGCGCCGAAGCTGGTAAACCGAAGCTGATGTTCGATACACCAAGAATGGTCTTAACGCCCGGAATTGCAGCCTTAATCATACGCAGTGCTTCGATAGTTTCTACCGCGCCACCGATATAGTTTTCATCGCCCGTAGCACAAGGAAAAACCAGCGGATCGATGATAATATCTTCCACTGGAATGCCGTATTTTTCGGTCAGCAATTTAACCGAACGCTGGGCCACTTCAAGCTTCCGCTCTCGTGTAAACGCCTGCGCTTGAATAGGGTCTTCATCGATCGTGCCAACCACCAGTGCCGCGCCATAGCGCTTGGCGATCGGGCACATAATATCGAGCTTTTCTTCACCATCTTCAAGGTTGATCGAATTGATGATACTCTTGCCCTGACAATAGGTGAGCGACAGTTCGACGGCCTTTGGATCGGTGGTATCGATCATGATCGGCGCTTTGATCTTGTGAATCAATTTTCCATAGAACAGTGGAATATCCGCCATTTCATCGCGCTCGCTCGATTGCAGACAAACGTCGATAATATGTGCGCCATTGCGAACCTGGCGGCGCGCGATGTCAGTGGCTTCGTCCCACTTTTCATCGGCAATCAAATTCTTGAACAGGCGCGAAC
Source organism: Bryobacterales bacterium (assembly GCA_038220135.1). Lineage (GTDB taxonomy): Bacteria > Acidobacteriota > Terriglobia > Bryobacterales > Bryobacteraceae > JANXSF01. The sequence goes on from JBBRJC010000624.1 coordinate 2,622, forward strand.
CAATTACGTTGGTGCGTTCGCCGACAATCAGCGGCCGGCTCGATTCGTCCGCTTCCACAAGATCGAGGCCACTGTAGTAGCTGTGTCCTGCGGTGTCCGGTGCTACGCGCGGCTTCTTGCCTTCCACCATTTTGGCCATCGCTGCAATGTGCGCAGGCGTTGTGCCGCAGCATCCACCCAGGATGTTGATCCATCCATGGTCCACGAACTTTTCAACCTGCGCTGCCAGCGATTCCGGCGTTTCCAGAAACTTGCC
>JBBRJC010000625.1:0-2853 GCA_038220135.1 Bryobacterales bacterium
GAACCAGCGATGTTTTTTCCGAGATAGCCGGCAGCGCAAGCTTCGGCTATCGCCTTATCCATGATGTCGATCAGATAGCGATACTCGCCGCGAATGTAGACCCAACCGCGTTCGGCACCAACAGCCAAAGCACCAATCAGGATGCCTTCGATGAGTTGGTGGGGATCATACTCAATCAGCAAACGGTCCTTACAGGTACCGGGCTCCGATTCGTCGGCGTTAACAACAATATACTTTGGTTTAGGCGAAGTACGCGGAACAAAGCTCCACTTCAAACCGGTTGGAAAGCCGGCCCCACCACGCCCACGCAGCGAAGAAGCTTTCACTTCGTCGATGATCTGATCCTGGCTCATGCCGATCGCTTTTTTCAGCGCGAGGTAGCCTTCCGTGGCCAGATAGGTATCGATCGAGGCCGAATTCGGCAGCCCGAAACGCTTTGTGACAACCTTAACCTCGAGCGGGCTAGGCTCGTTATAGAGCTTCGTCATTTACTTGCACTCCCCGAGGATTTGATCGAACTTTTCCGGAGTCACGTAGTGATGGAAGGTGTAGTTGACTTGAATTGCCGGGGCCCACGAACAGGCACCAATGCATTCTACTTCTTCGAGAGAATAATGCCCACCGGGCTGCGTTTCCAGATGCTTCAGGTTCAGTTTTTGGCACGCATGATCGTAAAGTTCCGTGCCGCCAACCAGCATGCAGGCAACGTTGGTGCAAACCTGCACATGGTACTTGCCCATGGGTTTGCGATGCAGCATGGAATAGTAGCCAAGCACTTCTTCCACTTCAATCACTTTGATGCTCAAACGCTTGGCCACTTCGGCCATCAATTCCGGCGAAACAGAGCCAACTTCATCCTGGCCATACATCAGCATGGGGATCAAAGCGCCCTTTTGCCGCCCTTCGGGGTAATGCGTCAGCAAATCAGCAAAACGCTTTTCAAGTTCCGGGGAAAATGTCATCGGTCGCAATCTCCCAACACGAAGTCCAAACTACCCATAATGGCGATGCTGTCGGCAATCAGGCGCCCTTCAACGAGTGCGGGCAAACCTTGAATATTGCCAAAGCTTGGGGTACGCATGTGAACACGCAACGGTTTGTTGGAACCATCACTAACCACGTAATAGCCCAACTCTCCGCGCGGGCCTTCAATCGCTACGTAAGCTTCGCCTTCAGGCACTGAGAATCCTTCGGTCACAATCTTAAAGTGGTAGATGAGCGACTCCATTTGAGTCTTCATCTTTTCGCGATCCGGCAGCACAATTTTTGGTGCGTCGGCCTGTATCGGGCCCCCAGGCATGCCGTCCATCGCTTGTTTAACAATGCGCAGAGACTGACGGAATTCTTCCATACGCACCTGATAGCGTGCATATACGTCGCCTTCGGTCTGCGTACTTACCTTGAAATCGAACTTATCGTAACCCGAGTACGGCTCCATTTTGCGCAAATCGTGCGCAAGGCCCGTGGCACGGATTAGTGGACCGGAAATGCCGATGTCGATCATGCGCTGCGGGTCAATGTATCCGATGCCCTTGGTGCGGCTGGTCCAGATTGGATTTGCGTCCAGCAACTCTACATATTGGTCTACGCGCGAGGGGAATTCAGCAACAAATTTGGCGACCATCTTTTCCCAGCCACGGGGTGCTTCGAGCGCAAGGCCTCCGATGCGGAAATAAGAAGTCATCAAACGCTGGCCGCTGAAGAATTCAAAGATCTTCAACAGTTCTTCGCGTTCGCGGAAGCAGTACATGAACATCGACATGGCGCCGATATCGAGCGCGTGTGTTCCCAACCAAACAAGGTGGCTGCTGATGCGCGAAAGTTCCGACAGCATCACACGCATATATTGCGCGCGAGGCGGAATTTCGATCTGCAACAACTTTTCAACTGCCAGCACATAAGCGAGATTGTTGTTGAGGTTGGACAGGTAGTCGACACGATCGGTCAGCGTAACAACCTGTTGCCAGTTCAGCGCCTCGCACTGTTTTTCAATACCGGTATGGAGGAAGCCAATATCGGGAATTGCATTCTGAATTGTTTCGCCTTCAAGCTCTAACAAAACGCGCAACACACCGTGAGTCGACGGGTGCTGCGGGCCCATATTCAGCGTCATCTTGCGGGTGCGCTGTTCTGTTTGGCCTTGTTCCGTAGCTTCGCTAGACGTGTCGCTTTCGACTGAGAGTACCGTATCGCTCATCGAATATCCTTATTCGTTCTGGTAGCTGTACTTATGGCCATGCGTTGGGAAATCCCGCAGCAGTGGGTGGCCTTCATAACCTTCCGGCATCAGGATGCGGGCAAGGTTGGGGTGATTGCGGAAATGGACGCCGAACAGATCGAACACTTCACGTTCGTACCAGTTGGCACCCTGCCACACACCGGTGGCTGTATCGATTTCCGGCTTGGCACCGCCGATTCGGACTTTCAACCGCAATCGCAGGTTTCGGTCCATCGACTGAATTTGATAAACAATTTCGAACCGGGGCTGGGCAGGATAACGATCTACTGCTGTAATGGTGCTCAACCGGTTGAACTGCTCTTTACTTTTTAGATAAGTGAGAACGGAGATGATTTTATCTGCCGCAATCTCCAGGATCAGGTCGCCGTGCTGTTTATGGCCGGCAGTAATGGCGGAAGAGTCGAACTGATCAACCGCTTTAGCGAGTACTTCTTCTTGAATCGCCTCAGGCAGCATTGATCAAATTCTCCTCAACAATTTTCGCCTCAGCGAGTTTCGCCTCAGCAAGTTTTGCTTCAATATCGGCATTGGGGCGCAAAACATCGTGGTGCGGCTTGTGCTGAATCGGCTTCAATTCTTCGGCGGTCCAATCAAGGGCGCCCTTCTTATAGATG
>JBBRJC010000626.1:0-2842 GCA_038220135.1 Bryobacterales bacterium
CCCATAAAGCCGAAGTGCCCCCACCGCCTGCGGCGGAACAAAAGGCTGGTGACGCAAAGAAAGCAGCTCCCGGATTTGTACACTTGGATGCGCAAGGACAAAGAGAGGCGAATCTGGCCGTGATGGTGGTTGCAAGCAAAATAGAGAAGGATACGATCAAAGCCAACGGGCAAATCACGATCAATGAAAACGAAAGCTGGCATGTGGGTGCGCATGCGGAAGGGAAGATCACACAGGTAAAGGTCAACATTGGCGACCACGTCAGCAAAGGCCAAGTGCTGGCCCTGATGCACAGTCACATCGTTCATGAAACGCGCGCTGCATATGCTCAAGCTCAGGCGGAACTTGATAGATCTACCGCGCACGCAGAGCAGGCTCGCCGCGTTTCAGAACGTGCCAAGCGATTGTTGAAGGCCGAAGCCATTTCCCAGGAGCAAGCCGAACATGCCGCCAACGATCTGCGCACAGCAGAGACGGACATCGTCAAAGCGCGCGCCAATTTAGACAAAGAACGGCAGCATATGACCGAGTTTCTGGAAATCGCTGTGACCGATAAAGGCACAAACAATGGAGAGGATCCTGACGCTGTGCCGATTAAAGCACCTAACGCCGGAGTGATTACGCGGCGCCTGATCAGCAGCGGCAGCGTGTTGTCAGCAGGACAGGAAGCATTCACGATTTCCAATCTGAACAGTCTCTGGGTGATTGCCGCAGTGAATGAAACAGACTTGGCAGCAGTTCGTCCGGGCTTGCGCGCACGCGTAACGGTGAGAGCCTTCCCAGACCGGGCCTTTTTAGGAACCGTCCTGCAGTTAGGCGAAGAGTTGGACCCAACAACCCGAACGTTGAAGGTTCGCGTTAATCTTCCAAATACGCAGGGCAGCTTAAAGCCGGAAATGTTTGCTGAAGTGGAACTGGAGCGAACCGGCAACCATTCGGCGCTCTTCATTCCGGAATCAGCAGTTGAAGATTTGAACGGGCAAAAGGTGGCATTCGTTCAGACGCAATCAGACACGTTTCAGGTGCGGACGTTGAAATTGGGAATGGCGATGAACGGCCAAGTGGAAGTGACCGACGGCATCAAGGAAGGTGAGCGCGTCGCCATCCGCGGGGCGTTTGCGTTGAAGAGCGAATTGCTGAAAAGCACGCTGCAAGGGGAATAGCGCCACCATGCTAAACCGCCTGATTGATGCTGCGTTGAACAACCGATTGCTGGTGGCTTTCCTACTTGCCGCGGCGATCGTATTTGGAGTTTTTGTAATGCTCCAATTACCAATCGACGCATTTCCAGATCTGACTAACAACCAGGTTGTGGTGATTACGGAATGTCCCTCCATGCCTCCTTTGGAAGTGGAAAGCCGAGTCACTTTCCCCATTGAGACTGCGTTGATGGGACTGCCGAAAACTCTGCAGATCCGTTCCACTTCCAAGTTGGGACTCTCGATGACCACGGTGATTTTCGAAGACTCTGTGAACACCTACTTTGCCCGGCAATTGGTGAATGAACGGGTACAGGAAGTACGCTCTCGGCTGCCCCAAAAATTGGAGCCAAGTTTAGGTCCGGTTGCAACGGCTTTTGGCGAAGTTTTGCAATATACGGTTGATGGCAGCAGCCTTTCACTAATGGACCGCAAGACGCTTCACGATTGGAGCATTCGCTTTCAGATGCGAACCGTCGCTGGCGTGAATGAAGTGAACAGTTGGGGTGGGGAAACCAAGCAATATGTGGTTGAAGTAAACCCTGATGCCCTGCAGCGCTACGGATTAACGCTGCGCGATATCTTTGCGAGAGTCCACGAAAATAACGAAAACTTCGGTGGCGGATTTATTCAACATCTGGAGCAGCAGTACACTGTTTACGGCATTGGCAGGGCCGCTTCGCTGGAAGAGTTAGGTAAGACCGTACTGTTGTCCAAGGCCGGTGTGCCAGTGCTTCTGCGCGATGTGGCCAGCGTTGTGCCTGGTGCCATGCCCCGGCAAGGTGCGGTGATGCGCGACGGAAAAGGCGAAACCGTTACGGGCATGATCATTGCCTTGAAAGGGGCCAATGGCCTGGACGTGATTGAAAAAGCGAAGGCAAAAATCGCCAAGCTCCGCCTGCCCGATGGGATAACCATCAATACTTTCTACGATCAGGCCGATGTCATTTATCCAACCATCCGCACGGTGAGAAACAATTTGCTGGAAGCTGGCATTTTGGTGATTGCAGTGTTGCTGCTGTTCCTGGGCAACTTGCGAGCGGCATTGATTGTGGCCAGTGTAATTCCTATCGCGATGCTGTTTGGCTTTGCTGGAATGGCAGCGTTTGGAGTTACCGCAAACCTGATGAGCCTGGGCGCAATCGACTTTGGAATGATTGTTGACGGTGCAGTGGTGATGGTGGAAAATTCAGTACGGCGTATTGGAGAATCTGGCGGCAAACCGGTTGCCCGGACTATACGCGACGCAGCCATTGAAGTGGGCCGCCCGATTGTTTTCGGCGTTGCAATTATCGTCGCGGTGTATCTGCCGATTCTCACGCTTGAAGGTCTTGAGGGCCGCATGTTTCGCCCCATGGCAATTACAGTTTGTTCGGCCCTGATTGGTGCGTTGTTGGTTTCGTTGACCGTCGTCCCGGTGTTGAGCACCTTTGGATTGCGCCCATCTGATCAAGAGAGTCATGCCCACTGGTTTGAAGTGATTGTGGGCCACTACGGCCGCGTGCTGGATTTCGGCATGCGTCACCGCGCGGTGATCGTATTCTTATCGCTACTTTTGATGGTTGTGGCGTTGGGATCTCTTAAATTTATCGGCACTGAATTTATGCCGAAGCTGGACGAAGGTTCGATCCTGATTACAACGC
>JBBRJC010000627.1:0-2842 GCA_038220135.1 Bryobacterales bacterium
TGGTTATTGATGGCAAGGTTTATCTTGGCGACGAAGATGGCGATGTAGTTGTTCTTGAAGCTTCTAAAGAAAAGAAATTGATCGCTGAATCCAGTCTCGGGAGTTCCGTGTATGCAACCCCTGTTCCAGCCAACGGGGCTATTTTCATTGCAAACAGGAACCAACTATGGGCACTCGAAGTCAAAAAATAACTGCGGCCCTGCTTGCAGGGCTCAGTCTTGTAACCTTATCCGCACAAACCGCTCCACGCCACGCAGTCAGGCCGGAGCGGTTTCTAATTCAGCATGCCATGCTTGTTGAGGGTAATGGCACGCCGATGTCCGGACCGGTAGACATCCTCATTGAAAACGGCGTGATCAGCCGCATCGGGCGCATTCAACCAACGGCAGCCGATACCGTGATTGACGCACAGAAGCGCTACGTCATTCCCGGCTTGGTGAACTTGCACGGCCACCTGCATAACGAGCGTGCCGGCATCGCCATGGATCGCGACTACGTTCTGAAATTGTGGCTGGCATGCGGTATCACCACCGTGCGTGATGTGGGTAGCGACACTAAGGAAACCATCGCCGTGCGCGACGACCCAAAGCGCGCAGCCCCGCGCATGTTTGTGTATCCGATGCTTGGCCGGCCCGCAACACCAGAGGCCGCACGGATACGAATCAGGGAATTGAAAGCGCAAGGCGCAAACGGTGTAAAGTTTCTCGGCGTGCATCGCGACATTATGGAAGCAGCACTGGACGAGGCGCATAAGCAAGGTCTGCCGGTTGCCCACCACACCGGTGTGGAAGAAACCAACGCTTGGGACGATGTGCGCTTTAAGACCCGCTCGATTGAGCACTGGTACGGCATTCCGGATGCCGCCTTGGATGAAGGCGTGCAAGGTTTTCCGCCCGGCTATAACTATCAAAACGAAGCAGACCGCTTTCGCTATGCCGGCCATTTGTGGCGCGAGGCGAATTGGGAAAAGCTTGGCAAATTGTTTGACGCCATGGTGGCGGCTGGCGTGACATGGGACCCAACATTGACAATTTACGAAGCTTCACGCGACCTGCAACGGGCGCAAAATCAGCCATGGTTTAAGGAGTATCTGCATCCGGCGCTGGAAGACTTTTTCCGCCCGAACCTGGAGAATCATGGATCCTACTTCATCAATTGGACCTCCACCGATGAAACGTATTGGAAAGAGAATTACAAGCTTTGGATGCGTGGCGTTCGCGAGTTTGCAAAGCGCGGTGGCATCGTGGGAATTGGCGAAGACGCCGGGTACATTTATCAGATGTATGGCTTCGGGTATCTGCGCAATTTGGAACTACATCAAGAGGCAGGCTTCCCTCCGATTAAGATCATTGAGCAGGCCAGCTTGAACGGTGCCCGAATACTGGGCCAGGAAAAGAAGTTCGGTCGAGTGCGCGCGGGATGGTCGGCCGATTTGCTCATAGTCAATGGCAACCCGCTGGAAGATTTCAGAGTGCTGTATCCGGTTCACGGCAATGGTGGCATTGAGTGGACAATCAAACAAGGAACCCCCTATCACGTGCCAACCCTGATGAAGGAAGTGAAGCAGATTGTTGACAAGGCCAAGGTGGACCGTAAGAAGTGACGCTCGCCTCTTTTGATTTCCATCTCCAACCGCGTTTGGTTTTTGGTCCGGGATCCGTTCAACAGTTAGGAACGCTGGCGAAGTCACTGGGCTTTCGCCGAACGTTGCTGGTAACAGATGCAGGGCTTGTGAAAGCAGGCCATGAAGCACGGGCAACAGCGATACTGGAAGCGGCGGGCATTACCGTTACCCCCTTCCACGACTTCAGCGAAAACCCGGATACAGCGATGGTGGAACGCGGCCGGAAAATTGCAAGTGCCGGTCAGATCGATTCCATTGTCGGCCTTGGTGGCGGCAGTTCCCTGGACTGTGCCAAGGCCATCAATTTTGTTTATTGCTGCGGTGGAAACATGCGGGAATATTGGGGTCACAACAAAGCCACGGCGCCACTGCTGCCGATGATCGGTGTGCCCTGTACCACCGGAACAGGCAGCGAGGCCCAAACTTACGCATTGATTTCTGATGCGGAAACCCACGTAAAAATGGCCTGCGGTGATGATAAAGCTGCATTTCGAATCGCACTCCTTGATCCAGAATTGGCGTTGTCCCAACCGGCCCGAATTCGTTCCACTGCCGGTTATGATGCAATTTCACACGCCGTGGAAAGCTTTGTCAGCACCAAGCGCAATGCCGCAAGTGACACCTACTCACGCCAGGCTTGGCGATTGCTAAGCCGCTGGTTTCCGCTGTTGTTGAATGACCCGGAGAGTATCGAAGCCGTGGGGCAAATGCAGCTTGGCGCCTGGTTTGCAGGTTGTGCCATTGAAGCGTCAATGCTGGGCGCAACGCACGCAACCGCAAACCCTCTGACAGCAAAATACGGAGTCACGCACGGCGATGCAATTGCAGTGATGTTGCCCCAAGTTGTAACCTGGAACGGCCTTCGCGATTATGAAGATCTAGCTCCGCATTTGACCGCCCGGCTGGAGGATTTGCGAGAAATAGCCCAATTGCCCGCATCTCTTCGCGATTTGCAGGTGCCGGAAACTGATCTCATCGAACTCGCCGAAGCCGCCGCGTTACAGTGGACTGGCCGGTTCAATCCACGTCCGTTTGATTCTGCAGCCGCCTTGGAGTTATACACATGCGCCTTCTAATCGCACTATTCATGATTGTTCCCGTAATGGCTCAGTGGCCACAGTTCCGTGGCAATCAGCAGCTAACGGGCCTGTCCACGGAAAAGATTCCTGCGCAGTTGAAGCTCCTTTGGACTTGGGAAGGTGGCGAAGTTTTCGAATC
>JBBRJC010000628.1:0-2840 GCA_038220135.1 Bryobacterales bacterium
TCTGGTGGTGTCTCGCCCGGGTGCCAAATACGACATCCCGAAAGGTGCCAAAGTGGAACGGCTGGATACACTGGCAATTGAAGTTTCCAGCTCGGAAATTCGGGCCGAATTGGCCGATGGCCGCAAACCAGCGGCCCTGCCGCAACCAGTGGTGGATTACGTCAGAGCAAACCGCTTATACAGAAGCTGAGGAGGGCGAATGTTTAGTGTGCTAAGCCGGACGAGCTCTATTTCTGATAGCAACAATGGCATCCAGTTTTGTAGTAATCTCTGGATCAAGCCGATCCAATGGAACCAAGCGCGCCAACTCGTGGTAGTTTGTCTTTTGCATGAAGTTTTCGGTTCCAAGTTTCTTAAAATATTTCTGAAAGACGGGACCTAAAAACTCGTCTCTAGCCTTAATGTTTGGGCCAAATGGATTGGCACGTCCCAAAGTTTCGAGTGCGGCACTCACTTCGCCGATTGCTTCGTTCATGGCCACTACCTGCCTACTTCTTGCGTCATTGGCGAACAACGGTGCAATGTCACCGTCCACTATCTCAGCGTAAGCGTTTAGCGTTTCAGGATAACAGAGGTAGTTTTCTATTTCGTTCTGCCGCCATTTAAGGAGGCACAACGGTCCCTCAGCATTGAAGTCCTGATCAATGGAATCGAAGATAGCAATTCCTGACAAATCTGGCTTTGCTTCTGGGAGTCCAAAGAAATGGTCCCTGGCCTTTTGCGGTGAATTCGCTACGTAATGAACAAATGGCCGCTCAAGTATCGGCAAGGCAGCATGATTCAATAGCTCAGCAAATGCCTGAAGGATCGCTAAGTCGGTTGAACCTTCTAAATAGAGCACCCATCCGGTTTGTTCCGCTTGAAAGTACTGCTCAAAACCGATCGATCTAAGCGCTTTGCGAACCTGGACGCCCCTATCATCAATGCGGTGGGGCTTTCCGAGAAACGCAACGACCACTGCCCGTTCCGCAGCTTCGTTGAGAAGCACCTCCGAATGGCTTGCGGCGATCACTTGCGATTGCTGAAATTCCGCAGTATCGGTCAGGATTTTATAGACTTGTCGCTGCCTGAGTATTTCAAGATGTGCATCCGGTTCGTCCAACAGCAGCACACTCCCTGGATGAGTGTACAAATGGGCCAACAGCAGTAGTGTTTGTTGTAACCCGCGTCCGCAGGATGCTAAATCGAGCTCGATGCCACGTTGCTTATATGACATTGTAATCAGACCCCGCTCCACAATGAACTGCGGAGGATGCAGCTTCACCCCAAATAAGTTTTCAACTTCGCTTCCCACTGCTCAGGATTGGAAGAGTACACCTGATAACAAAGGTTTCTGAGCACCTCAGCCGTGCGGCCTTCACCAATTCGCACGTTGATTGTGCCAGGAAGTAACGAGTCTTCGGTAGCTGCCAATCCTGACATAGGCGGCAGAAATGCTACGTCAATGGGATGAAGAAAGGATGGAACCGGCATGCTCTCTGACTTTGCATCTTCACTCAATCGAAGCGGCCTACAGTAAAATGACTCTTGATTCGCATAGTCGAATTCAAAGCCACACTTCCAATTCGCACCTTCAGAAATTCCAGAAATAAGAATCTGAATGCAAATGTTCTTGGTGCCTGTCTTGCCATCTCGCTTTTCACTCGCCCTGGTATGGAGGTCTTTCCAGAGTAGATTGGCATTTGGCACGGGAATCGCGATCAGATCCCCGCCGGTTAATAGTTACACCGGGGCGTTTTTCTGGTGTGTCTGTTGCTCCACGTTTTTCCAGCCATTTCCGCAATCCTATGCCCCACAAAGCAAGAGCTTGCAATGCCGTCGTTTTGCCTGAATTATTTGGCCCAACAAAGACAACAGATTTGCCGAGTTCAATTTCAACATCTTCCAGACTCTTGAAATTCTTTATTTGAAGACTTGTCAGCACTTGAATAGATGTTAGCGCGCCCCAGGCATCGAATGTTCTCTTGTACGAGTAAAGAAGGCTAGTCGCAGCACTCGCTAAAATAGCAAGTGGCGCAAAATGAGTTTTTGTGTGAGGATCGGCAACTTTGCGTAAATCACCGTAGTCACGGCCAGCCCCGGAAACCAAAGTGCAACCCACGAGAAATAGAGAGTAACAGTTATGCTCTTGTTCGCTTTATGTGCGATGAAGTCATCAAAGGAAAAGGGCTCCATTGAGGAGCCCTTTTTACAATCTTAATTCACTTAACCTTAATTCACTTAACAGCGAGCCAGCAGTATCCTATTGAAAGAAATCTTCATTCAACTTGATATTGGCAGACTTACGCATTTCTTCCAATGCCTTGCCGAAAAGCTGAGGCTTCAACTGGCCTTCCAGTTCAGCCCGCACTTCTTCCAGCTTTTTCATCGAATGCTCGTCAACAATAATCAGGTGGTAGCCAAACGGAGTTTCCACAGGCTCACTGATGGTACCCACAGGCAGCGAAAATGCAGCTGCATCAAAAGGAGGAACCATGCTGCCGCGTGCAAATTGGCCTAAATCGCCGCCAGCTTCACCAGAACCGGTATCGTCGGATTCCTTCTTCGCCATTTCCGAAAAGTTCTCCTTGGTCAACTTCGACTTCAGGTCTTTCGCCTTTGCCAGTGCCTGTTCCTTGCTCAGATCCTTGGTACCCGGGCGAAGTGGAACACGCGAACCCTCAAAGCGGATCAAAATGTGACGCGCCTTCAACTGTTCAAAGCGCACTTTACCCTGTTCATACAGTTCAGCAATCGCCTTGTCATCAACTTTCAGTTTTTCCTGCAGATTGCGAGCAACAATATTTGCTAAAAAGTTTTCTGTTTGAAAAGCAAGTTGCGCTTTAACCTTTGGATCGTCC
>JBBRJC010000629.1:0-2828 GCA_038220135.1 Bryobacterales bacterium
TGCCCTGAATGCGCGATGTGGACCAGGTTTCGCCATAGCGAACCACATAGAACAGCCACACAACCCCATCTGGAGATTGCCATACAACACCGTTACCAACAGACCGAAATGGATCGCTTGCCAACAGGCGCGGTGTGCTCCAGGTCTTGTCACCCTTCTTCAGGCTCGACCCGAATACGGCGGTCTTAACGGCATACTCACCGGCACCTCCGTAGTAGACAAGATAGAGATCGCCGTTGGCTAATTCCGTGGCGCAGGCCGGATGTTTGTAGGGGCCGGTGGGCACTTCCTTGCCAAAGATGCGTTCTACTTTTAGGTCGGCTGCGGCAAGCGGGAGCAGAAGTGCCAGGCACAGAAACCAGTGAAAATTAGCCACTTCAAATATCTCCTTTTTTACCCCAACCATTTCGATCTAATACTTCGGCAAGGCTGGCTTCCAATCGTTGAAACGCAGCAAGTTTTCGCAAAGGGGAGAAATCCTCCAAAAGTTCTGCCACGCGGTGAATTCTTACTTCAACATCGAAATTGCGGAGGCGCCGTCCACGGGATTCGCTTGCGGCACGAAGCGCTTGCTGTAACTTAGCTTTCGGATCAGCGATTCGTTCACAGTCCTTGAGTTGAGGCAAATCCAGAATCGCTTTGCCTCCTGGTGATCCGGCGGCCCTGCGAATACAGGCTTCATCAAAAAGCAACCACGCTTCAGTCATCCGGACCGGTATCACAATAACAACGGGTCCATCCTTTGAGCGCCCCGAAGTGCGGGAGAGCGCCTCACGCACTTCGGCTTCCCGAATCTGCATCGCTTCGCCTTCTGCATCTCGATGAATGAACAACAAGTCGCACGGGAAGTTTTCGATAGCATGATCGATGCGGCTTTCCAATGATTTTGGAGCCAGCTTGAATACGGTTGGATTATAACGCTCAATGGGGCGGCCAGGATAGACACCTTGACCTTTCAAAAGCCACTGTAAAATCGGAATCAATACGACATCGGAACTACCGTCGCTGATGAGGGTACAATCAATGCGCGTCATACCTCGGCAAAGTCCAATTCCAATTGCACGTCCTCACGATCTGCCACTCTGCCACCGCGTCGATCAAAACGGGGAACAGGCCTCAAATAGCGGATTAGTGTGCCTTTGCTCAAGGGTTCATCACCGTTTTCTGAACGCCAGGTCTTACTCAAGGGCTGAAATCGGATTGTGGGCAACATTTGGCTATCGCGCGCCACGAATGTGGGCTGGGCATAGAGCAAAGAGTCATTTTGCACCTCAGCGACGCAAGTAGGCGAATGCGTATTCACAATAACTTGACGCAATGGATTCGCTGAACCTATCGGCGTCATAACATCCATTGCGAGATCGTCCAACAGGCGGATCATGACCGGCAGCAATTCAGGATGAATGCCGTTTTCAGGTTCTTCCAAACAGAGTAACGCGCTGAATTCTGGATCTTGCTCCAAAGCGGCCAAAGCCAGAAATCGCAAAGTGCCGTCGGACAGTGAACTGGCCGGATGGGGGGTTCCATCCTGAAAAGTAACTTGGGCGCTTATCAATTGGCGTGCCGTGTCCCGCACCGCAATAACTTTATCAACACCACCGACCAACTCAGCCAAGCGGTTAGCGAGTGTAGCGTAGAAAACATCCGGCGAATAAAAAGTTGCGAGCCTATCTAGTGTTGCTGGCAGGTGCTCGCCCGAAGCTGTCAAATGTGGTGGATCGGTAAACTCATCGGCCTTGCGCAGTGATGAAGGTTCCAGTTGCAGTTGCAGCCAGGATTGCATTTCACGGCGCAAAACAAGAATGGTGGGACTTTCCGCCGTATTCGAATTTGCGAGCACTGTACGTTTGAGATTCCCGGAAGGGATACTCAACGTCCGGCTGCTTTTTCCACCATCCTGATGGATTTTCACACTCATCGTGTTGTTGTCAGTTGAAATGAAAAATGGATCTATTCGCAGGCCCGCTACAGCGGATTCCCGCCATTCCTCGCTGTGCTGGAAAAGCAGCGTTTCCTTGGCATCTTTAATCGGAATATGTTTTAATTCTTCTTTGATAAGAACCAGTTGATTGCTAGCAGAACCCTCGGTAGTTGCACGATGCCCTATAGACAACGAATACCTAAGCAAGGTGTTAGTTGCTTCTGCGACTACGCTGAAATCATCTTCAGCAGTTGGTGGGACAAGAATTTCCACTTCGAAATCCATTTGAGGTGCCACGTATTCACCGCTTCGATAGAATAATTCTGAGACATCACGAAGCCTTCTACCTGAATCGCGCACCGAAGCAGCTGCTTCCATCAACGGACGATCAGCTAGAAGACTCAAGAAATGAATAGCGTCAAAAAGATTCGATTTTCCAACTCCGTTAAGCCCCACAATGCACGTGAAGGGGCCAAACCGGACATCAACATCAAGCAGGTTTTTAAACCCGGAAACCTTAAGACGAGTGAGCATCTGTTTTTACCACTATACAAGGAGCGAATCATTACATGGCATCATCGCACCGCCGCGCGAATCGGCTTGCCTGCTCTAACGTTCTCCAGCACTTTTCCGTCCTTCACCACAAGCTCTCCGCCAATCAATACATACCTGACGCCTTCAGACATTACGGCCGGCTTTTCGTAACTTGCCTTATCCTGAATCCGCGCCGCGTCAAAGATTGTCAAATCCGCATCGGCACCAACACGCACCCGGCCCTTTTCTCGCATCCCAGGCACACGCTTTTCCAGCACCATCGCCGGCATTAGAGTCATCTTTCGCAGCGCCTCCATCAACGCTAGCGACTTTTCTTCGCGCACGTATTTTGCCAACACTCTTGAATAAGTTG
>JBBRJC010000630.1:0-2817 GCA_038220135.1 Bryobacterales bacterium
CGCTAAGTCGTGGATGGGCCGCGTGCCTTGCGACCTCGATATTCTCATTCTCACCGAGATTGGCAAAAACATTTCCGGCGCGGGCATGGACAGCAAAGTTGTTAACCGCAGCGTTCAGGGCGAATACAATCCCTGGCCTGGCCCGAAGTTTCAGCGCCTCTACATTCGCGATCTAAGCAGCCTCAGCTACGGCAATGGAGTTGGGCTTGGTATGGCTGATGTGGTTCACGACCGATTGCTTTCTAAGATCGATTGGCACCCAACGCGGATCAATTCGCTTACAGCCTCAACACCTGCTGCGATTCGGACTCCTATCCACTTCCCTTCTGATGTGGAATGTCTTTCCGTTTTGATGCCCACTGTTGGCAAACTGGATGTTTCCGATGTTACATTCGGATGGGCTAAAAACTCCCTCGAACTTACTCCGATGTTCTTCAGCGAAAACCTGCGCAGTGTTCTTGAAGCCAATCCGGAAGTGGAAATTATTGGCGATGCCGAGCAAATGGAATTCGATGGCGACGGCAATCTAACCAATCAACTTACCAGCGCGCACGATTTGGCGCCGGCCCACTAAGCATGCGCGTCCTTGCGTTTCTTGCATTGCTTTTGCCCTCGTTATGGTTCGCATGGCTGTATCAGGACAATCCGCGCTTTGGGGATTTTAGCGATGACGCCTTCTATTTTATCGGTGCAAAATCGATCGCAACCGGGCAGGACTACCGGGCTTTAAGCCTGCCCAACGCGCCCTACCAAACCAAATACCCACCTGGCTACCCTGCCTATCTTTCCGCAGCTTGGGGTAATGGTGCCAGCTTTCCCGACAATATCAAACAAGCCGTGTGGCTGCAGTGGCGAATGCTGCCCATACTCTTGTTGCTGGCGATGTTTTATTGGACAAAGCTGGGATTTGAACAGAAGTGGGTTTGGGGATTTGCTGCGTTGCTTGCCTTTAACCCCTACATGATTTTCTTCAGCGTTATGCTGATGAGCGAAATACCATTCACGGTCTTCATTGTTGGTGAGTTGGTTGCCTTGGTGATGGCGGAAAAGCGCGGCGGTTATTGGATTTTGGCGGCAGGCGTTGCCGCTGGTGTTGCGTTCCTATTTCGCACCGCCGGAATTGCACTGCTAATTTCCGCAGTCCCCGTTTTCCTGTGGCGTAAGCAGTGGAAACAGGCATTTCTGTTCACCGCTTCCATGTTGCCGTTTGTTCTGGGTTGGGCCCTCTGGTCGAAAGACCACATCAGTTCGGCACAAGACCTTATCACGCTCTACTACACCAACTATACGGGCTTCCACTGGCTGAATTTTCACTGGAACGAAGCGCATCTTTTCATCTGGAAAAACCTCGACGGCCTGCTTTATGGCATTGGGGCGTTAATTCTACCGAAAGCCTCAGATTCCCTACTGCTGAAGATCCTCAGTCAGGTTCTTGGGATTGCGGCAATCAGCGGATCATGGCGATTGGTGAAGGAGCGCAATGGACTGCATTACGGTGCCTTCGCAGTCGTTTTTTCGGCGATGCTGGTACTGTGGAGCTTCCCTCCAAACGAGCGGTTCGTGCTGCCATTGGCACCTCTGCTTATCCCCGGATTCTGCCTTGAAATGCGTCAGTTAATACTCAACATCCGGAAGGGGTTTACGCATAAAGATTCTTCGCAGCGTGTGGCTGCAAAAATTATGTCCGGCCTGGTGGCCACTTTGCTTTTCAGTTGTCTGGCGTTGCAATTGAACACGGTGTTTTCGCTGATGCCACAAATGATGGACGGCTATAGGGCGCGCCTTGCACGCAACCAAAAAGCATTCGCCTGGATGAAAGCAAACTTGCCGGCTGATGCAAAGGTGCTGGCCGATCAGGATACCCTGTTTTATCTGTACACAAATCGTCAAGCTGCGGGGTTAGTGATTCCCACTATCTATTGGTATCGAGAAGATAATAAGGCCAGGGTTGCCGCCTATTCAGACGGTTTGGGTTACGCACGGCGGCATGGACTCACGCATTGGTACGTTACAAAAGAAGACTTCCAGCGTGATATTGAACCGGAAGATTATCAACGAATTCACAGGAATCTGGCGAATTTACCCGGAACGGAAAAGCTTTATGACGTTGATGGCATCCAGTTATTCGCCATCCGATAACTACTTCACAACCATAGGCCCCGTTCGCTTCTTCACCACCGGAGGAGCTTCCATCGCCACTGCCCCGCCCTGACTATTACGAAACGGGATGCTCAGCACAACTTCGCGAATCAGTGATCGAGCTTTGAAACCGTCCTTCTCCAGTGTTTGCGCCAGCTTTTGCACGGTGCAACTATCCCCATCCTGTAGATTACGGCCCAGCGCGTAACCCAGCACTTTTCCTGTCAGATGTCGCATGAAATCGTCTTTCTTGCCCATCAAGACTTGGCGTAATTGCGCAGGGCCATCAAATGTTTCACCCGAAGGCAAAGTCCCACTGGCATCAATGGGCGACCCATCAAATTCTTTTTCCCGCCAGCGGCCGGTCCAGTCGAAATTCTCCATTGCAAAACCAATCGGATCCATTAGGTTATGACAAGCAGTGCAGGCCGGATCCACTCTGTGCTTCAAGATTCGTTGACGCATTCCTACTGCGGTTTTGGCAGTTGCAACGCAATTTTCCAGACACTTTACTGTCTCCAATGCCGGAACATTCGGAGGTGGAGGCGGAACCGGTGTCCCCAGCATTGTTTCCAGAACCCAAGCACCACGGAGCACCGGACTCGATTGCCGGTAGTGCGACGTCATCGCCATAACTGCGCCGGAATTCATAATGCCAGCTCGACGATTGTCAGGCCA
>JBBRJC010000631.1:0-2811 GCA_038220135.1 Bryobacterales bacterium
TCCGTGGAGGACGAAGATGCACGACGTTGGATCACGTCGTTATATCAGGCACGTTTGGTCCGCAAAGCCGGCAGCGCAAGGGCCGTAGCCACAGCCAATCAACAGGAACTAGCCCGACGCC
The DNA here is from genome assembly GCA_038220135.1 of Bryobacterales bacterium. Classification (GTDB taxonomy): domain Bacteria; phylum Acidobacteriota; class Terriglobia; order Bryobacterales; family Bryobacteraceae; genus JANXSF01. Next base: position 122 of record JBBRJC010000631.1, read on the forward strand.
GTGCCGCAGGAATCACCACACACCCCTTCCACTGGGCAAGCTTCGTAGCCGCCGGCGACTGGCGCTAATCACATTCTTAAACTGGACTTCTGGAACCATCCGAGCCGCGAAAACTTCAATTCCGAAGTTGAACAAATCTGATAGTCAATTGTGGCGCGGACATTCGTGTCTGCCGTGTCGGCACTCATGCCGACACTCTTCGCAGCGGTATTGAAGAATAACCCTTGGTCCGAAATTCATCCGAGGCAACGCAATGAACTCACAGAGCAACTTCGGAATTAAGTGGACGCATGCACCCAGTCTCGAAACTCCCCGATTCGGTTCTCAATGAGGCGCGGTACTTGCCTTTCTCCTGCCACCCCACCACCAGCGTTAACGCTTCAGCAACCGTCTTTGTTCCTACTTTCTTTTCCCTCCAAGCCCTCTCAACCAGCCCATGGATATAGAATAGAGTCGTATGCGACTTCTGCTTTTTGCTTTTGCGCTCGCTGTGGCAAGCGCGCAAACTCAGCCCGACTTCGTCCGCGATATCCAGCCCATTTTTCAAAAGAAATGCATCGCGTGCCATGGGCCAGGTATGCAGATGAACGGACTGCGTCTCGACGATGCTGAAGCCGCCCTCCGTGGCGGTCATTCCGGAGCCGCAATCAAGCCAGGTGCCAGTGCAGAAAGTCCTCTACTGGCTCGTCTAACGGCCACGGAAAAAGGCAAGCGCATGCCCCCCGCCGGTGACCCATTGACAGCGGCCCAAATCGCCACACTCAAAAATTGGATCGACAGCGGGGCAAAGTGGCAGGTCGCGGCGAAGCGCGATCCCCGCCGCTCGCATTGGTCCTATCAACCGATAAAAAAGCAATCCCCACCAGCCGTCAAACAAGCCGATTGGGTGCGCAATCCCATTGATGCTTTTGTGTTGGCACGTCTCGAAAAAGAGAACATCAAGCCTTCCCCTGAAGCCACTCGAACCACGCTTCTGCGGCGTCTGAAGCTCGATCTGTTGGGCCTTCCTCCAACACCGGAAGAGGTTAACGAATGGCTCGCCGATAGCAGGCCTGATAGCTACCAACGCTGGGTTGACCGCTTTCTCGATTCGCCCCATTACGGCGAACGCTGGGCCCGGCCCTGGCTCGACCTATCTCACTATGCCGATTCCGACGGCTACGAAAAAGATTCCGTTCGCCCCTACGCCTGGCGCTTCCGTCATTGGGTGATCAACGCGCTAAATAAAGACATGCCCTTCGACCAGTTCACGGTAGAGCAACTGGCCGGGGATCTGCTGCCAAACTCGACGCAGGAGCAGCGCGTAGCAACCGGCTTTTTACGCAATACTCTGATCAATCGCGAAGCTGGTGTTGACCGGCGCGAAGATCGCTTTGAACAATTAATCAATCGCGTAAATACCGTCGGCACAACCTGGATGGGCGTGACCCTTGGCTGCACACAATGCCACGACCACAAGTACGATCCGTTTTCGCAGAAGGAATACTATTCCATGTTCGCGTTCTTCGACGCCGCCGAAGACGCCGATATTGATGCTCCTCTTCCGGGGGAACTCGGGCCATATTTGCAGGCTGTTCCCGAATACCGCAAGAAGCGTCGAGAAGCATTAGAAGCCGCAGGCATTCCTGTATTCCAGGCCCGTTGGGAAAAAGCGATGCTTGCAGCTATGGATGATCCGGGCAAGGAAGTCGAAGTCGATTTCAACGTAACCTCCATGCGCGCCATGCTCGACTACGCCGAACGGATGATTCGCAAGGGCCCGGAAGGACGCACTGCAGTCGAATCGGATCGCCTGACTACATATTTTCTCAGTGCTCCTGGATCGTTGTTTGCCAAGGATAAAGAAGCGAGCGCGAAGCTGAAGGAAGCTCGCGAAAAAACCAATGAGCTTGCTGCAAAGTTTCCAGCCTTAACCCAGGCCCAGGCCGTACGTCAAAGCGATGGTGCCGTAGTAACTCGAATTGCCCTTCGTGGCGATTGGAAAAATCCCGGCGTCGAAGTTGAACCCGGCACACTCTCCGTCCTACCGCCGATGAATGCTCAAGGCAAGAAAGCAACGCGGCTTGATTTGGCTCGCTGGCTTGTCTCCAAGGACAATCCGCTTACCCCTCGCGTCATTGCAAACCGGGCATGGCAGGAGTTTTTCGGACGCGGATTGGTGCGCACCTCCGAAGATCTTGGGCTTTCCGGAGAGCGCCCCACACACCCGGAATTGCTCGATTGGTTGGCCACTTCGTTTGTGGAAAATGGAATGAGCATGAAGGCGCTCCATAAGACCATCGTCATGAGTGCCACCTACCGTCAGGCGTCTAACACCCGGCCAGACTTGACCGATACCGATCCCGATAACGCACTGCTCGCTCGCCAAGCCCGTATACGCCTGCCTGCCGAACTGATCCGCGATTCTGCGCTACAGGCCGGCGGCATTTTGAATCCGGCAATCGGTGGCAAAAGTATCAAGCCCATGCTGCCTAAGGGCGTGGCCGAATTAGGCTATGGCAACTCGGTGAAATGGAAGCAGTCAGACGGTATGGAAGCCTATCGCCGTGGCCTCTACATTCACTTTCAGCGCACCACCCCATATCCGCAGTTGATGAATTTCGATGAGCCCGATTCCAACACCGCCTGCAGCCGCCGCCGCGCATCAAACACCCCGTTGCAGGCTCTTAATTTGTTGAACGATCCGGTGT
>JBBRJC010000632.1:0-2793 GCA_038220135.1 Bryobacterales bacterium
GTTGCCGTGCCGCTTTCTAACAAAGGACTGCTATCAGCTCAAACCCGCGAGGGATTGAAAACGCTGCAGCGGCTGTCGCGAGGCGGCACGATTGTGAAGATCAGGGCCTGGGTTGCCGGCACTGGAGATCTGCGCCGTATCGGCACAATTGTGAGCGAAGTTTTTAGCGAAAAGAAGCTGCCATTGCCTGCGGTGAGCGTGATTCAAATTGGGCTTCTGCCGATGGAAGGCGCACAGGTACAACTGGAAGCTGTGATTGCAGCCAAGAAGACTGTGAACCCCCACGGTCTGATGTTTTTGTCCGGCATGGGCGGTACCGGTAAAGACCCAACGGAGAAAATCAACGCGTTGACGCAGAAGGCGATTGACGACTTGCGCACGGCGGCCAAATTTGCAGGCTCAGGCGCTGAAGATCTGCTGCGGGTCAGTTGTCTGGTTAGTTCGCTCGATCAGCATGCGGAACTTCGTAGCATGGTGTCAACGGCATTTCCACACGCGTCAGTCACGTTCATGCAAGCGCAGCGGGCGATGGCCAACTCGCTGTCTGAGTGCGAAGCAGTTGGGCGTCTGGCAAAGCCAGTTACTGAGCCGGTGGTGTACTTGAGCCCGGCTGAAATGAACCCCTCGCCAAACTATGCCAAGGCAGTACTGGTCAGTGCTCCAAGGATCATTCTCACGGGTACGCAAATGGCGTTTCACTACACCGATGCCGATGTGCGGTTAGCTTTTGGGCGCATGGCGAAGGTGCTCGAGTTGAGCAAAGGATCTATCAAAAGAGTAGTATTTTCCAGCTTCTATCCGCTGTCAGGTGGGATGGTGGAAAAGGTACGCAACATCCGCTTTGAATTTTTCGACAAAGCGCATGCACCGGCTGCAACCATGATTCCATATGAGGGTTTGCCGGGGATGGATGCTTCTATGGCGATTGAATTGGTGGCCGTACCGTAGCGATCAGTCTGCCCGCTTTTATTCAATTTCCAGCCCGGCTACTCCAGCGTGATTGTTGAAATAGACTATTGAGCAAAACTTTTTTGATGGTCAATTGTCACTATTTCGAAGAAGATTACGCTTAGATCAGTATGATGAATGTTAGGAATTTTATGAACAATTATTTCCTTTTTGCTTACATTCTCTTAGCCGCCTCCACAGCCCTCGCCGATGTCAACCTCCTTTTCACTGGCCGTCTCATGGGTCATGGCCGCTACCCAAAAGTACAGACCGATGCAATTGAGTGCGCGCCAGAGGACGGTTCCCCTTTTGCCAACGCCTTCGCTAACAAGCTGAAGGAAATCGAATTCGATGAAAAGACTCAGCTCCTGGTCGGCCTCGGCGACAATTTCGGGCCAGAATATGGCGCTAGGATCATTGAAAGTGAGAAAAACACTCTATATAAAGAGCTACTTGTTTGGGCTAAACCGGGCGAAAACCAACCGGAAAAATGGCTTGATGTAACATCCGGGAGCGCCGCCACCGAGAAATATAGAAAAGAAGTGGAGCGATTTGGAAATGGTACCATCCCCTTTGATAATGCTGCCTGCTTTTTCGCGCAATCAGGCTACAAAGCCCTGGTACCGGGGAAACACGACTTCTTTTACGGGCCCGAGCGTCTGCGCCTGATCTCAGCTTGGTTATACAGGAACAAAGTCAACATGCTCGGAACCAATATCCACGTCCAAACTAAATGGTCAGATTCGCTTCCTGCACTTCCTGAAAACCTCCGCAAACTTCAGATGCCTGATACTCGATACACGTTGACAAGCAAGGCTGCCTCAAAAATTACGATTCCCAAAACTGTCTACCCTTGGATGCCGCAATTCGCCCTGGAAGGAAAAGGCATTGTGAAGGCGCGAGTCTGCGACGTAAATGTGACGGATGGTGATTCCCTCTCAAAGTGCGAGGAGATCGCGCTGCCCCCTATCGAACTTGAAAAACAAGTTGTCCAACTTGGTGAGTTGTTACGCGGTGCTGGTGGCAAGCAAAAGGCGATCTGTGTTGAGGAAAAACCCAAGGATGGTGGTGTCAACTGGTTCTGCAAAGTATTCTCTGTGGCCCGGCCATTTCTACATTACGGTGCTTGGGAAGATCCAAAGGGGAAAACCGATCCGTTTGTGGTCCACGGAGATATCGCAATCTTTGGCGTCGTTACGGCGGCCATGGGCCAGCTCGCAGGGTTTGCCAATATTACATACCGGAATGAGAATCCGAATTTCAAAACAATCGTCGCTTTTTCAGACGAAGCCGAGGCGTTGTTACAAGCAGTACTAGCATGCGAGCAAAACCCCAATTGTAAGAAAGCGAACAAGAGGGTCCTGTTGGCGCAAATGCCGGAAGAGCAGGCAGGCGCAATCGCCAAAAAACTCTTACACGAGGGGTATCCCTTCGACGTCGTCCTTTCCGAAGCCAACATCCGCGGGGCCACTCCCGAGCAGACCATTAGTCGCGCCAATGCCATTCAAAACCAGCGCGCAATCGTATTTTCTCCAAGTCCCGTTTATGACAATGAAGACCAAGACCATCTCCACGTACGGATCCATCGGGTGAATGTCGAAGTTCTGCCCAACCTCGTCAATACCACCCATCAGATCTTCAGGCAGGACTATGTCCCGTATCCCACTCCCAGCCAAGCCATTGAGGAAGAAAGGTACCGGCGTCAAATATTGGCAAATGCTGCCGATACGTCTGCAAAGCCTAAAAAGACCGTTCAGAAGTGGATAGAAGAACGGGCCCAAGAATTATTCAAAGATGTCAACATGGGCTCGGCGGATGATTTGATAACCAACGGCATTCTTACCG
>JBBRJC010000633.1:0-2774 GCA_038220135.1 Bryobacterales bacterium
AAATGTTCTTGCTTTAGACTCAACGCGTAGGCCGCTTTTTCGAGCGAATCCACCACTTCGCGCAGACGCTTGTCGAGCGAAACCGGACGGCCTTCAACCACATCCAGACAGAATTCCACACGGTCTTGCCACGATCCATCCCATAAGAATCGAAGCTCTACAGTATTGAGTTGCGCTGAACGATTGACAGCAATACCAAACTGGTGATCCATACTTGTTGCCAACGAATCGCGTTGCCGCGAAACACCCTGGACGCGTTCGAGGCGCCTGTGGATGCGCGCAGCTTCTTCAAAATCCATGCTTTCGCTCAGTCGCTGCCGCTGCGTTTCCAGGCTATCAATCAGGCTCTCTCCATTGCTGCGCAGAAAGCTTTCCACGCGCATCGCCTCGCTATGATATTCACTCACTCCAACCACAGATTGACAGGGACGCAAACACAAATTCATTTCCCCATAAATGCAACCGGGGTGGTCTACGGAGGGTTCCAGATCCTCCTGACACCGGCGCAATTGAAACAGATCAAGTGTCGCCCGTTCGAAATCCTCTGCAGACGCACGATTGCGGAATGGCCCGAATGATATGCCTCCAGATGCACGCAGTTGCGAGGTGATCATCGTTCGTGGAAACTCGTTCGATAGGATTAATCGCACATAGCTGGGAAATCTCAAATTGACCAGCTTCTTATATGTGTCCGGGAAATAAGCACGGGCGAGCGAATAATAAAGTAGCGATGATTCCAGCCGCGAAGCTGTTGGCCAATAGCTAACGCCAATGGCCAAGCTACGCAAAGATAATGCGCGCGATGTTTCCAGGCGCAAGCCAAGCAGTCGCGTTATGCGCCGCTTTAGCACATTGGTGCGGCCCAGATATACCTGCCCGGTATGGGTCTCAATCCGGTACACTACGGCGATGTTTTTGAGATCAGGAAGAGTCGCATCGAGCGACTCTTCACTGTTCCAAACAAGACTCACCGGATCGGGGATGTTCATTGCTGATAGATGCTGAAATAGCTGGCAGCAGCGGCAGGGGGTACGGCGGCCAACTTCAGATTTTCGGCAACGTGTTCGGGATTGCTCATACCGGCAAGCGCGATCGACATCCCGGGCGTTGAGCGGCTGAACTGAATGGCCCGTTGTGCGTCGGTTTCAAGTCCCAGCTTTTCCTTCACGTGATCTGGCAGGCCATGCGCCAAGCGGCTTTGCAACATACTGGCCGAACCAACGGTGGTGACCCCAACGCGTCCAGCCACGCTTAAGGCGTTTGCAGGTTGGCCGGAGAGCTTTTGCGTGGGTTGGCTGAACACTTCGGTCATCGCCAAATTCAAGGGCATTTGTGCAAAGCGGAAACGGTGTAACGGGCCACCAGCATCCAGAGCGATTTGCACAAAGCGTTCAAGCGCCAACTGGCCGGGCTTGCGCAAACCATCCCAGGTAGCAATGCCGTAATAGGCGATCTTGCCTTCATCACAGAATTTTTCCAGCGCTACAAATGCGGCTTCCACGCGTTTGTAGAATTCCTCTTCCGAAACATGCTGCAACTGCATTTCCGGGTTATGCAGATAGAAGACGTCAATTGTATCGAGCCCCAGATTGACGCGGCTGCGCTCCAGTTGGTCGGCCAAAAATGCCGGAGCCATTGAGTGCATGTTGCCCACCATCTCGTCGTTTGTCAATGGAACCGTGGGCATTGCATTCGGTACAAGAAAGCCGGCCTTGGTGCAGACAATTACTTCGTCGCGCTGTGCTGCGCCGCTTGCGAAAACACGGCCCAGTGCCTTGCCAATGTTCTGTTCCGATCTTTGGTTGCGGTAGTTCAACGAGGTATCGATGAAGTTAATACCGCCCTTCACAGCCGCTTCCACTGAAGCTTCATAGCCATGGTCGGTCGCCTCATCCATATTGCCCAAATAGGAGCCAATACCGATTGAGGAAGCCATTCGTTGTTGCCAGATTTCGCGAAAGAAACCGTTCTGTTGATGAGCCGGGAAGCGCGACGCAAATCGGGCAGTGCCTTCGGCGGTGGAAAAACCTTTTGTCATGTGCGGAAAACACTCGTTTCTTGTTTGATTTAAATTACTGAATAAAACCGAATTGCCGGAGTGCTTTCTCCGGTTCGTTTTCATCGAAAATTGCTAGCGCCGCCTTCTGCCGGCCGTTCACTAGCGGTACTGCAAATGGAGGGTCCCCGTGCGGGAACGCTTTCTTAAGCAAGTCATGGTCGGGAGAAATCTTGCCATTCAATTTGGTTGAATCCATGAAGTAGGCGGCAAACCTCGGCACGCGGGACGCCAGGCCGATAATCTTCACGCCGTCCACCCAGGTATGCTTTGCCATCCGGCGCGCAGCGGCATCGCAATGCGAACATTCCGGATCGAAGAAATATAGAAGCACTTTGCCTTCATGCAATGAAAATGGTTTGCCGTCAACCATAATTTGTTGGGGCGCCATGGCACCGGATTGACTGGAAAGATCCACAGCAAATGCGACGCCTGAACATACTGCGATAGCGGCCAAAATCAGAGAAGCAGTTTTGAGGCCAGAGGATGGCCTGGCCCACCATCCACCCAGAAATGTGAGAAGCAACATAATGCCATCGCCGACAAAAAAGCCAGGACCGATGGTGCGTTTAATCCAAGGAAAGCAACTGCATTCGGCACCCAGCAGCACCGAATAGTTGATGCCGATGTAGACCATAAAAATCACCAGCATCAGCCCGGATAGATACGCACCCCAGCGGCGGAAGCGAGGCATGAAGAGGAAAATGGCAGTCAGCGT
>JBBRJC010000634.1:0-2759 GCA_038220135.1 Bryobacterales bacterium
TGCCACCTGGCCTGAGGGTAATTCGGAGGATAGAGGACTGAAAACGGAAACGACTAAACCATGTGAACTTCATTCCCGTCCCGCCGGCGGTGGCCTTTCGGGCTCGCTTGACGTTTCGTTTATGTTGCTCGCAAAGACAGAATACGGTCTTTACGCGCACGCTCAAATGGCTTGATCGTACCGATTTCCATGGGACTATTCACACGCCTAAGTACCAGCACAAGCCCATCACAGAAGTACTAGGGCACTACCCACATTTACCCACCCTACAACCGCACTGCAGCTTCTGTTTCAGCACTCCGATAGCCACCCTCAACTACCGCAACTGTTTTCAGATATTCACTGGCATCTGATTCAAACTCTGCGCCGGAACGCAGGCATTCGATGAAATGCTGCTGCGTCGCACGCACGCTGTCGCCCCGGTACCCAACCGTAATCGTGTTCTGCCAAGCCATTCGTTGTTTGCCAGTAGCATCCCGGTGCAGCACAGTCCCGGTCGGATCCAGCCACAACATCCCTTCGTCGCCTTCGAAAAATGCGTCACCCAACGGTCCGCTATTTTCGGCCAGATCAACAAAGCGATGACCGTCGATCGTGCCGCATAAACCGCCTCTATGCTTCATCAACAGTTGCACCTGATCCTCACCTTGGATGTGCGGATTCACTTGCCGCAACTGCGCATAAATGCGATCTACATCACCAAAAAGGAACCGGGCTGTGTCGATATGGTGAACCACCGTTTCGTAAAGCAGGAAACGCTTGTAATTACGAAAATACGGTTGCGCCGGATAGGGCTCCGAACCAATGCCATCGCGCCGCCGCGTCCGGAAATAGTAGGTCACCGGTTGGCCAACGTCGCCGCGCCGCAGCATGGAATGAATCTCCCGATACCATTGCTGCCAACGCCAATTTTCGTGAATCATCAGCCGCATCTTCGCGTCTTTGGCAATGGCCACCATCTCCAGGCATTCCTCCCAGGTGGGTGCCATCGGCTTTTGACAAATCACCGGAATGCCACGTTCTGCGGCAATTTTCAACATCGGAATATGCTGCTCTGGTCTGGCTGCAATATCAAGAAAATCCAGCTTCTCTTTGTCCAGCATCTGTTCCAGCGATTGATAAGCAACCGGGGCTGCTGCCTTGGCGCGATCCAAATCCAGATCACATGCCGCCGCCAGTGCGGCACCTGGCACACGCTGCCAACCTTCAATATGAAATTGTGAAAAAAAGCCGCAGCCAACTATGCCGCCGCGCAAAACCGGTTCGTTCGTTTGAGCCATTCTATCTATTAATCCCGAATTGTGGAAAATAAGCAGCTGGCAGCCTTGCCAACTTCAATTCCTTGTTTAGAAAAATATGCTTTGTACTGCCTTCGGCAACCTTCGCCCCTGTTATTTTATTGCGAAGCAGGTAGGCGAACCGAATCATTCGCGGATTGGATTCCGCTATTGTTGTGTGGATTTCAATCTCGTCATCGTACCGCGCCGGCGAAACATAACGGCAATTGGCCTCTACAACGGCCAATCGCAGGCCTTCATTTTCTTCCAGATCGCGGTAGACAATGCCGGCAGCGCGGCAAAATTCCGTGCGGCCAACTTCCATCCACACAATGTAATTGGCGTGGTAAACCACACCCATCTGATCGGTCTCAGCGTAACGCACACGGACATGAGCAATATTGGCAATCATTATTTTTTCCGCAAACGATAGTGCAGTTTTCCAACCATGCCCATGTAATCGTTGGGTGCGTATTTGTTGGCCGCAAGCGCTGCGTGTTCCAGGGTTTTTGCACTGTCTCCAACTGCTTCCCAGTAGAGTGCCAGGTAGAGGTGTGCGTAGAAAAGGTCATTGTCAGTTTTTGAAACTTTCAGCACATCTGCCTCCGTTCCTGTGCCGCGAAAAAGGGCGTCCACCTGCATCATCGGTACGCGGTCGTCCTGTTTAATATGGATCATTTTGCGTCGCGCTTCTGCAAATGTGGAGGCCTTGGTGACACACAAAAAATGCCACACGGCATTTTCCACATCGTTTGAATTTACGGTTTGGTGCCGTTCGAATTGTTTCTGGCCTTCTTTGAATCGCCCGGCATAATAAAGCGCAATGCCGCGCCGCCAATGCTGCGGACCAAGGCGAGGTTCCAGCTTGATTGCCATGTCGAATTCCTTGATTGCTCCGGCAATATCGGCATCGCGAAGCATCAGGTCGTCGCCGGTCTGGTCGTGTTCTTTCCAGGGCTGTGCCTGGGTCAATCCAACACTCATCAGTAGCAGTGCAATCCAAAAGCGCATGAGATCCAGTATCGCACCGGCTGCAAATTGATGAAACCACGAAGCCTTGAAAACAGTCTGTTACCATGAACTAGTGAAAGTCAAAGTCTTATTTTTCGGTATGGTGAAGGACATCGTCAGCGCCTCGGAAGCAGCTCTCGATCTTCCTGATGGCGCATATTTGGGGCAAGTGTTTGACGTCTACGCAAGCCGTTTTCCAGCGCTCGACGGCTTTCGTTCCAGCATCATTCTTGCCCGCAATCAGGAATTTGCACCGGTCTCTTCTTTGTTGACCGATGGCGACGAAATCGCCTTTCTGCCGCCTGTTAGTGGCGGTACCGGCCCTTGGACAAAGCAGGTTACCATCGAACCGGCCGGCCACTTTTTCGGAATTACGCGCGCGCCCATCGACACCGCAGCGCTCGGGCGGCAGATTTTGCAAGGCATAGACGGCGCCCTTTGCACGTTTGAAGGGGTTGTCCGCAACAATAC
>JBBRJC010000635.1:0-2753 GCA_038220135.1 Bryobacterales bacterium
AGATTGAAATACGCCCGTCAGCGATTCACCGCTGGGGGATGTATGCGCTTGAAGATATGCCGGCAAAGCGGAAATTGATTGAGTACACTGGCGAACGTTGTAATCGTAGAGAGACGATGAAGCGGGGTGAGGCGGAGTTGAACTACTTGTTCACACTGAACTCCTATTGGACGCTTGACGGATCTGTGGGGGGCAGTGGGGCTGAGTATATGAACCACTGCTGCGACCCCAATGTGGCTGCCTGGGTTTTCAAGGGTCACATATTGTATATGAGTAAGCGAGCAATCAAGAAGGGCGAGGAGCTTACTATTGATTATCACTTCGATAAGAATGTTCCCAAAGTTGTTTGTAGTTGCGGTTCACACAAATGCCGCGGAACCATTAATCTGCTGAAGTAGTTTCCCCGCCTTAGAATTTCAAAAACCCACGCGGATCTGGAAAAGCTCCAGTGGCGCGGGTTTTTGTTTTTATGCGGGTTCCCAAGCCGATCCCCAGTCGGCGTGGCGTGCTGCACGAAATTGGGTTTTGTCCCGTTTGCCGACGCGGTTGTTGGAAATCGTATTGCCCTCGCACAGAGTCAGATCGATGAAGCCGGGTTGGTGCACAGGCCTGCGAATAATTCGCGCAAAGGCCTGCGTTACGGCAGTTTTGGAAACAGCGATATAGCTGAACTTTTCGTCCTCATAGCCCAGTTCCCCGCCCTTCAAGCGGCGATGGAGCGAGGTCCGTTCGACACGCTCGGCGAAGTGGCACCAGTCTGGTGATGGCAACGGGCAAGGGCCTTGATGAGGGCAGGGGGCGACGATGTGCGCGCCGGCACCGAGCAACTGTTCTCGCATGGCCAGAATGTTTTTAAATCCGCGCGTGGTGCCCGGTTCCACGATAATCATTGCTGAGCGTGCGGCGGCCCAGGCGCGCTCTATAACTTTGGCCCGGTCTGCATCCTTCAACTCGCCCAAAGCGTAGCAGGCGATCACCAGATCAGCTGCGGGAAGATGATCGAGCGTGGGCAGATCTGTTTGTATAAATACCGATTGCGGCAACAGCAATTTTGCTTCGTTGAAAAGAGCGGAATCGGTATCAAGCAACGTTAGCGATTCCAAATCGGGAAAGACGTCGAGCGCGGCAAGGGAAGCGGAACCTGTACCTGCACCCAGATCCAAAACGCTGACTGGGGCTGGGATGCGCGCAGCAACTTCAGCAAGCGCGGTACGGGCGGCAGCGAAGGTGGCAGGCATGCGGGTGGCAAGATAGGCGAGTGCCTTTTCCTTGGCGATCAACTTTATGGTGGCCGTAGGTTGCGCGCCGCGATAGTGATCAGACATGTCTACGACAGCTTTCTTAAGTGCCGCGAAGGGAATTTCTTCAGCGCGGTTTTCGATATGGATGCGGATACTGTGCGGGAGTTGCAATCATTCTATTATGATGGGCGAATGCTCTTGAAGATAGTTATTGTGTTGCTGCTGCCTCTACTGGCAGCAGCTGAAGTGCGTTGGCAGGATGTGAAAACGCTGCGCGTTGAAGGCCAGGGCTGGAGCGATGTGAAGAGCCCGTTTGACCGGCTGCCTGCCAAGGCCGAAAGCTTAGTGCGAGCGCCGGTGTGGAGTTTGTCTCACGATTCTGCGGGTATTCTGGTGCGCTTCCGCACCGACGCAAAAGAGATTCGTGCACGATGGACACTGCGCAAAAAAAACCTGGCGCTGCCTCACATGCCCGCAACAGGCGTTAGCGGGTTAGACCTGTACGTCAATTTCAATGGCACGTGGCGCTGGCTTGGCAATGGACGGCCGGAAGCATTTCCGTTGAACGAGAAAACGCTGGTTACAGGATTGACGGCAGAACAGCGCGACTATTTGCTGTACCTACCGCTGTACAACGGTGTGCAGGCTGTGGAGATTGGTGTGGCTGATGATGCGAAGATTTCCGCGCCTGCTGCTGCGTCGCAAAAACCGGTAGTGTTCTATGGGACTTCGATTTTGCAAGGTGGTTGCGCGGCACGGCCAGGGATGGCTTATCCCTCGATCATTGGGCGGATGCTGAATTGGCCAACGATCAATCTGGGTTTTTCAGGCAATGGGAAGTCGGAGCCAGAGATGGCAAAATTGCTGGCGGAGCTGGATCCGGCGGCTTACGTATTGGATAGTTTGCCGAACCTATCCGGGGCAGAAGATCTGGCGCGTGTGGAGCCATTCATAAAGGTGCTGCGTGAGGCTCATCCGCAAACCCCAATCGTATTGGTGGAAAACGTGATGTATCAGGGGTGGCGGTTGCTGGCAGGACGGCGCAAGAGCTTTGAAGACAAGAATATTCATCTGCGGGCGTTGTATGAACGGCTAAAACAAAAAGACACTAATTTGTTTTATGTAGAAGCGGAGCATTTGTTTGGCGATGACGATGAAGCAACGGTAGATGGCACGCACCCAACCGACGTTGGCTTCAAGCGAATGGCCGATGCGATTGCGCCAACGGTGCTTCGTGCAGTGGCGGCGCGTAAGTAGCAGATGCCAGCAACAGATTGGGGTTGGCAGATTACCGCAGACGAGATTGCGGCCTGGACCATTCGCAACGACGATGATGTGTTGGTGATCAACAAGCCGGCACTGGTGGTGTGTCATCCATCGAAAAAGGGACCGTGGTCGAGCCTGGTTGGGGCGTGTCGTGAATATCTTGGCGTGGAGCGGCTGCATATGCCGTCACGATTGGATCGGGAAACCAGTGGCGTGGTGATCTTTGCCAAGCATGCGGCGAAGGCT
>JBBRJC010000636.1:0-2725 GCA_038220135.1 Bryobacterales bacterium
AACCGGGAAATCGATGGTTTTGTGGGTGTCACTACTGATACCACCGAGTTTGTAGCAATCAATCAGGAACGCCAGCTACTTCGCAATCTGCAGGAACAGACGGCAAGATTAGCCGGTGTTGGCGGCTGGGAAGTGGATATAGCTACCGAAGAAGTCATCTGGTCTGATCAGGTTTACGCCATTCATGAAGTGGACAGATCCTACAAGCCGGCGCTTGCCGGGGCGTTTAGCTTCTATCCCCCCGCAGCACGGTCAAAAATTGCCTCAGCCGTTGCCCGTTGTATGAAAAACGGAGGCGGATGGGATCTGGAGCTGCCTTTAGTTACAGGAAAGGGCCGCCACATTTGGGTTCGTGCAATTGGCGAAACTATTATGGACAATGGCCGCTGCGTTCGCCTGGTTGGGGCCCTTCAAGACATAACTTTACAGACAAACCGCATGACGGAATTGGCACATGCACGCGGGGAAGCTGAGGCAATGGCCGAACAGTTGCAAGAACAAGCCAAAGTGCAGGCAACAGAGCAGCAGCGGCTTCGAGAGGCGCAAAAGATTGGGAAATTTGGCAGTTGGTCGTTTGATCTGCCTACTGGGCATATCTTTTGGTCTGATCAACTCTTCCCTATCTTTGGCATGGAAGTTGATGACGGACCGCCATCTTTTGACGAGCTTTTGAATAAAATTCATCCCGATGACCGCGATTTTTGGATCAGCAGGGTCTCGGGGTGCATTGAAGCTGGAACGCCCTATGAAATGGAATATCGGGCACTATTTCCCAACGGAGAGGTAGTCCATCACTTGGTTCGAGGACAGGCCACCCGAGATTTGAGTGGTACGGTTGTTTCGCTCAGTGGGATAGGGCAGGACATCACGGAACGAAAGATTGCTGCTCAGCAGTTAGAACGTGGGCGCTGGCGATTGGAAATGGTACTCATTGGTGGCGATCTGGGCTTCTGGGAATGGGATGTCAAGACTGGCAATCGTACATTCAACGAGCGGTTTGCTGCAATTGCCGGGTATGAACTTGCCGAACTCAACCCGTCCATATCGGCTTGGACAGAAATGGTCCATCCCGAAGACAAGGTCAAAGTCTTAAAAAATCTATACGATCACCTCGATGGAACAACAGAGTATTACGAAGCCGAGTACCGGATACGCACAAAATCTGGTGGCTGGCACTGGGTTGTGGGCCGCGGAAAAGTTTATGAGCGCGGCGCAGACGGCAAAGGTTTGCGCATGGCCGGAACTTTGCGCGACGTTCATCAGCAGAAAACGCAAGCTAAACTGCTGGAACAGGCCCTGTTTGACGCCAAGGAAGCCACGGCAGCAAAGAGCCAGTTTCTCGCCAATATGAGCCACGAAATTCGCACGCCAATGAACGGGATTCTGGGCATGACGCAGTTGCTCATGGATAGTCCGTTGGATGAGGATCAGCGTGGATTGCTTAAAGATGTAGACGATTCGGCTCAATCGCTGCTAGGGATTATCAACGATATTTTAGACCTCACCAAAGTGGAGGCGGGTAAAATCGAACTTTACCCCATCAATTTTGACCTCCCGGAATTGATGAAGCGTTTGCTGGCGGTGCTCAAGACGAAAGCTGATCAAAAAGGTATTTCGCTTCATTACGAAGCAAGTGCCACGGTTCCTAAATTTCTTCTGGCTGATGAATTACGGCTGCGGCAAGTTTTGATGAATCTGGCTGGAAACGCTCTGAAATTTACTCCAAACGAGGGATCAATAACCATTTCGGCGAAGGCTGAGGCGACTCATAATCAATCGCTGCTGCTGCATTTTTCAGTGCGGGATACCGGTATTGGGATTGCACCGGAAAAACTGGAAACTATTTTCGAGCCCTTTACGCAGGCTGATGGTGCAACAACACGCCAATTTGGAGGCACTGGGTTAGGCCTTGCGATTTGCAAGCAACTGGTGCAGTTGATGAGAGGAAATATTACGGCTATCAGCACTCCTCACCAAGGAAGCGAATTCCTTTTTACGATTCTGGCAAAAAGAGGAAACGCTCAAATGGCAGAACCGGAATCGAGGCTTGTAGAATCACCTTCCTCTTTAGCTGTCCGGCCAAGAGTTTTGCTGGTCGAAGATAACCGGATCAACCAAAAGCTGGCAACCCGGCTGCTCGAAAAATTGGGCTGCGATGTAGTTTTGGCAAGCGACGGCAGAGAAGCTGTAAGCCGGATTGCCGCAGATCAAAAGGGCTTTGCGATAGTGTTCATGGACTGTCAGTTGCCCATCCTCAGCGGATATGATGCAACGCGTGAAATCAGAGAATGGGAAAGAGGCTCTGACAGGCACATTCCCATAATTGCCATGACTGCCAATGCCATGCAAGGTGACGACAAGCTCTGCCACCAGGCAGGTATGGATGATTACATGCCGAAGCCAATTGATGGGAAGGTTCTGGAAAAAATGCTATCTCAATACTTACAACTTCATCCATGTTGCACGTTGGGGTAATAATGTAAGGATGTTTCGCCACCTTTGCCGTGTGCTCTTCACGTCACCACTGACATCGACAACTTTTGGCGCGTTTACGACGAAAGTCAACCGGGCAATCGCACCGAAGCGTTTGACCGCATCTATCTTGGACAAGCCTCTCCGGGCTTGAAGGACTTCATCAAACAACGGCTTGGCTCGGCTGCCGCCTTGGCCGCAGAAGTTGTAGGCGAGTGTGTTCCTGGAAAGTGAGAATGACTATAGGGTTGAC
>JBBRJC010000637.1:0-2723 GCA_038220135.1 Bryobacterales bacterium
GGAACGGATGCGTTTGTAGATCCTAAAAACGATTTGATCGGCATACTGCTGATTCAGCGGTTTCCGAATGCAAGTGGGGCGGAAACGCGGGCGTTGCGCGCGCTTGCCACGGCAGCAATCACAGAGTAAAGAGAAAAAACAATGAAGCTTGTTTGTGTTTTATTGACTATGAGCCTTGCGGTGAACGCCGCTGACAAAGCAGGAATGTCTTCGGAACAATTGGCGAAGATTCCGCAACGAATGAAGGCGTTTGTGGACCAAAAACGGATTGCCGGCGTGGTGACACTGGTGGCACGCCACGGTGTGATTACAGAATTTGACGCGGTGGGCATGCAGGATATTGAAGCGGGCAAACCGATGGCGAAGGATTCGATCTTTCAAATTATGTCGATGACCAAGCCCTTCGTTGGTGCGGCGATAATGATGTTGGTGGACGAAGGCCGCGTGGTGATTTCCGACCCTGTTGAAAAGTATCTTCCGGAATTTCGGGGGCAAATGGTTGCCGATGTGAAAGATGGTGTGAAGACGCTGCGCAAGCCTACACGGCCGATCACTGTACGCGACTGCATGACGCATACCTCTGGGCTGTCTTACGGGCCTTTCCCGGGCATGGTGGAACAGAACACGCGGATGGATCGAACGCTGGCCGATGCGATGCTGGTTTACTCGCAACAGCCTCTGGAATTCGATCCTTCAACAAAGTGGCAATACTCGAATATTGGCATCGCTGCACTGGGCCGCATCATTGAAGTAACGTCGGGCATGCTGTTTGAAAAGTTCATTGAGACCCGCATTTTTCAACCGTTGGGGATGAAGGATAGCCACTTCTTCCTGCCCGTTGAAAAGCAGGGACGGCTGGCTCCGGTGTATCGGCTGGTGGATGGAAAGTTGGCCAAGGCCGATGGAACCATTCTTGGTGGAGACCCGATGCAGTTCCGTAAAGGCGCAAAATATCCAGCTCCGGAGTGGGGCCTTTATACAACCGCTGCCGATTTGTTGCCGTTCTACCAGATGCTTCTCAGCGGCGGAAAAGTTGGGGGAAAGCAGTTGATCTCGAAAGCGTCGGTAGATACGATGTCGTCCGTGCATACCGCCGATTTGCGTAGTGGCCACATGCCCGGCACTGCCTTCGGACTTACGGTGGAAGTGGTACGCGATGGAGGCGGGCTTGGGGAAGAGCACCTGCTTTCAGCGGGAACTTTTGGACACGGTGGTGCCTTCAATACGCATGGTTGGATGGATAAGAAGAAAGACATGATTGGCATTTTTCTGATTCAGAACGCGTTTGCATCCGGCGATATCAAGTACGCATTTATGGCAATGGCCAACGCTGCGGTAATTGAATAGCGAATGGCGCAAACGTGCGCTCAGGCATTCATCGATATCCAACGAACGGCCAACCAGTTGATCAATGAGCTGGCACAGTTGCTGGAGTTTTTTGGGCTGACGCCAAATCAGTACAACGTGCTGCGGATTCTTGGCGGCGCGGGGCCGGAAGGTTTGGCTTGCGTAGAGATCAGTAAGCGCATGATTACTCGCGATTCCGACATGACCCGGCTGCTGGATCGATTGGAAAAACAGGGATTGGTGAGGCGGGAGCGCGATACGAGTGACAGGCGCGTGGTGCTGGCACATTTGCAGGAAGAGGGAAAGCGGGTGCTGGCCGAATTGGCAGCACCCCTCAAACAATTACATGTCGCCCAAGCCGCAACTATGCGCGAACTTGGCGTGCGGTTGATTACTTAGCTTGTGCAATCTTGGCGATCACGAGCTTGCCATCTTTAACATCGCCCGAAATTTTCACCTTGTAATCAAGATGGGGTTTGGCCAAGTCGGCATTAGCGAGATTATAAACCTTGCCTTCTTTTTCCGACACAAACACGGGTGCCGAACCATCTTTGATACAGCGCTTGGCGCAATCACGTGAAGCCGCGGAGGCATTAGCATTACCTGCGCCGCAGGACGCATCACTGATCCATCCGGTCATCTCTGCGCCGAAGCTCAAGCCGGTGATAAGCAGAAAGGTGCTGAAGATTTTCATAATTTGATCCTAGCAGGATTTTCGTGAGGCGGCAGCACTAGCCGGGAAGCTTGCTGTCGCCCATCAACCATTTATCTACGCCACGGGCGGCTTTGCGGCCTTCGGCAATGGCCCATACAACCAACGATTGCCCACGGCGCATGTCGCCTGCGGCAAACACGCCGTCAACAGAGCTCATGTAATCTTCGTTCGCCTTCACGTTGCCGCGCGGGTCTAGAGCAACGCCAAGTTGATCCAGCAGCCCGTTCTTAACCGGCCCTAGAAAGCCCATCGCCAGCAGCACCAGATCGGCATCCATCTCAAAGTCAGAACCAGCAATGGGTTCGAACTTTGGTGGCGGACCAACCTTCATACCGTGCAGCTTTTTCACATTACCTGCATCGTCGCCAGTGAACTTGGTTGTCGCGAGCGACCATTGCCGAACGCCGCCTTCTTCATGGGCGGACTCAATGCGCAACTGCAAAGGCCAGAGTGGCCAAGGCGTTGACGAAGCGCGCGCGTCCGGGGGCTGTGGCATAATTTCAAACTGATTCACGCTCGCCGCTTTATGCCTGTGCGATGTGCCCAGGCAATCTGCTCCGGTGTCGCCACCGCCGATGATAACGACGTTTTTACTGGTCGCCATAATCTGGTCTTGCACCGTATCGCCAGCCACTACCTTGTTCTGCTGCGGCAGAAATTC
>JBBRJC010000638.1:0-2722 GCA_038220135.1 Bryobacterales bacterium
GGATTCTAGCGGTAATACCTACGTTGCGGGGAACACGGTGTCCACCGATTTCCCAACTACTTCGGACGCCTTCCAACGGACTTACGGCGGTGGCAATGCCGACGCTTTTATTGCAAAGCTAAACGCCACAGGGGCTGCGCTCCCGTATTCCAGTTATCTCGGAGGCACAAACACGGAGAGCGGAAACGGCATCGCCATTGACTTGGATGATCCCCCGGGCGCCTATATCGCGGGGCAGACTTGCTCTCCAGATTTTCCGTTGTCGAACCCGGCCCAACCAACTTATGGCGGCAACTGTGACGCCTTTGCCGCCAAAGTTGGTGTGCTTGAGGGCATCGCCATCAACCCCACCGGTTTGGTTTTTGCTCCGCAAACACTAGGCACAACGAGCCAACCTCAGACCTTGACGCTGATCAGCGGAGTCTCCGCTGTCAACATCACCAGCGTATCGTTGGCGGGCCCAAACTCGGGTGACTTTGCCATCTTGACCAACTCATGCGGCGCAATGCTAGCTGCTAACAGCCAATGCACCATCACTTTGGATTTCACGCCCACTGCCGCCGGGACGCGCACGGCTTCCATCTCGATAGTTGATGACGTTGCTGGTCAGCCGGCGCAAAATCTCGTCGCCAGTCTCTCTGGAAGTACCACGACGGCCCCCGACTTCTCAGTCACCACTTCGATGCCGAGCGCGTCCATATCCGCGGGACAGTCGGCGACCTTCACCTTGCAAGTATTGCCGGTGAATGGTTTCGATCAGCCCATAACTCTCGCGTGTGATGGCTTACCTCGAGGCGCAACCTGCACGATTTCGCCAAATCCCGTCACACCGACTGGTGCCGCATCAATTCCTGTCACCGTGACCATCAACACCGCAGTGAGAAACCTGTTGCCTCCGACTGTGCGCATCAACCCTCCCGTTGCCGGGCCGTTTTATCGCACCGTGCCCTACCTGGCCTGGTTCTCGGTTCTTGCGTTGATTGCCGTACTGGCTCAAGTTCGCAAGCGCCCGGCTTTAGCGACCGTAGGATTCTCGCTTCTGCTCCTTTGCGCAGTCGCCGGTTGCGGTGGTGGCAATTCCACCGGAGTTCCTGCCGGAACTCAAGCAGGTACCTATACGATTACGATTGTCGCTACGTCCGGCTCGCTCGCGCACAACACCACGATCACTCTGCAAGTCCAGTAAATTTTAGAATCACGAACTTTGCACTTGCCTGTTTGCGATGAGGAGATGACTAATGAAGCGAGTTATTTGGCCTGTATTTGTGATTCTTTTCTTGAGCGCCGGCACCCGGGCACAAGAGACGCCGGCCTGGGAACTCAACGGCGGCTATTCCTATTTGCGCGCGAATCTTAATGGCCCCGGAGGAAGCTTCGATCTGAACGGCGGAAATGTTTCCGTGACGGAAAATTTGAACCACTGGTTCGGTGGCCGCATCGAATTCAACGCCTTTAACGGAGGAGTTTCCGGGATAAACGCCTCGGCGGAGACGATTACTTACGGACCGGTTTTTTCTTATCGCAAGTTTGAGAGATTTACGCCCTACGCACATCTCCAGTTTGGCGCGGTGCACGGCAGTGTCGGGTATCTGGGCATTTCTCAATCCGCGTTTAAATTCGCGATGGCTGGGGGCGGCGGCGTGGACATCAATTTGAACCCGCGGTTCGCGATCCGTGTGCAAGGCGATTATCTGATGACGCGATTTCTGGATCTGCGACAGGACAATCTGCAGTTCTCCTCAGGCCTGGTCGTCCATTTCGGCAGGAAGTCGCGATAACAAGCTAACGTCCACCCTTTCCACTTTGACTGATTAATTACTCAACGAAATGGTTGAAGAGATTATTCAGGGATTCGGCTAGCGTAGGATGGGCGAAGATGGCGTTCTGCAGCGCGGTGTAGGGCAGCTTGCCCATCATGGCGATTTCCAGCATGGACATGATCTCGCCGCCTTCAAGGCCCAGGACCGTTGCGCCTAATATCTGACTCGTTTGAGAATCCACGATGGCTTTCATGAAACCGCGCGTTTCGTCCACTTCCAGCGCGCGCGCCACCGCAGACATGGGCATCTTAGCGACGCGAAACTTCTTATTTTGTTTGCGAGCTTGTTGTTCGCTGAGCCCAACGCGACCCAATTGGGGATCAATAAACACTGTGTAGGGAATCAGCCGGCCTTCCGTTGTGGCGTTACCTTTTTCAATCACGTTGGTGCGAATGATGCGGAAATCATCGTAAGACACGTGTGTGAAGGCGGGTCCGCCATTGATGTCCCCCAGCGCATAGATTCCCGTCGCGCTGGTTTCCAACTTCGAATTTACTTTGATGAACCCACGCTCATTCGTCTCAATATTGGCGGCCGAGAGATTCAAGGCTTCCGTGTTCGGCGGCCTGCCCGTCGCCAGCAGCAGGTGTGAGCCCTGCAGCGTGCTGATTCCGGCGCTGTCGCGAACGGTAAGCGCGATTTCCACTCCAGTTTTTCCGGCGTGCTGAGCTTTGCTGTTCAACAAAACCTCGATCCCGTCTTCTTTCAGGATCGAAGCGATCTCTTCCGCAACGTCCGCATCCTCGCCGGCGAGCAGCTGTACGCCCGATTGAACAATGGTCACGCGGCTGCCAAATCGGCGAAACAGCTGTCCAAATTCCAGGCCGATGTACCCGCCGCCCAGAACGAGCAAATGTTCCGGAACTCGCTCGAGCTCCATGATCGAGGTGCTGTTCAGGTAG
>JBBRJC010000639.1:0-2694 GCA_038220135.1 Bryobacterales bacterium
ATCTTCCGTGAATTGCCAAAGAATCCCAAATCAGAAGTCCAATGCTGACCACAGGAATTAGGACAACCGCTGATATGAATCGACAATTTCTTAACCAGCGGATCACTATATCCCCGCGTCGATTCCGTTAGCGCCGCACCCAGATTCATCGATTTCGTCAACGCCAGATTGCACGAATATGCACCCGGGCAAGTCAAGGTATCGGAAATTTCTCCTGCCCCTGCATCAGCCAAACCAAGCACCCGCAGCGCCGAATAAACGCGCCGCAAATTATGCACGGGAATGTAAGCCAGGTAGGCATTTTGATTGATCGAAACCCGCACATAACTATCACCAGCATCACGCGCCACGCGGCCCAGGCCACGCATCTGCTCGCTAGTTAGATTGCCCTGATTGGTGCGAATCGTAATGATCGAATACCCCGGCTGCTTCTGCTCTTCCACATTGGTTTCAAGCCAGCGGTCGAACTCAGGATCAGCAACCGTGCTACCCAAAACAGGCAAATTGACGCCCAACCCCAGCGGCGGAGGCGTCGGCTGGAACCCTGCAAAATTCTCAGGAATCGCCGTCGGAATTTCAACACCACCATTAGCCAGAATATTTGCATACTCCAGTTCAATGTTTTCCTTCACCCAATCCCAACCACGGTCACGCAACACAAATTTCAAGCGCGCCAGATTCTTGTTCTTGCGGTTGCCGTTCTTGTCGAACAAGCGCAGGATTGCTTCAATGCGCGGAACAAGTTGCCCAGCCGGCAGAAATTCATCCAACACTTTCGCTTCAACCGGCATCGGACCCAGACCGCCACCAACCACCACGCGGAACCCAGGCTGCCCGTCTTTCATCACCGCAATGCAACCGGCGTCATGAATGGCCACAGCCATATCATCTTTTGCCCCGCCAGTGAAAAATGCAATCTTAAACTTGCGTGGCATCGAATCGTAAGCTTCCTTATGAAGGAAGGCGAACGCCACTTGCCGCGCATAGGGCTGCACATCAAAAACTTCATCAGCCAACAATCCTGAAAGCGGACTGGCCGTAACGTTACGAACCGTGTTGTAGCAAGCCTCGCGCGTGGTCAGTTTACCGGCAGCAAGTTTGCGCAAAATCCCAGGCACCTGTGCCAGCGGCACAAAGTGGT
Source organism: Bryobacterales bacterium (assembly GCA_038220135.1). Taxonomy (GTDB): domain Bacteria; phylum Acidobacteriota; class Terriglobia; order Bryobacterales; family Bryobacteraceae; genus JANXSF01. Next base: position 1,142 of record JBBRJC010000639.1, read on the forward strand.
ATTGCATATTTTGCCGTGTTGTCAGATGGCCCTTGCCACCAGCAAATTCATCGGCGCATTCCGCCAAAACATCCATCTGATCCGCCGTAAGAATTCCGCCTGGAATCTTCGTTCGAATCATATGCACGCCTTCCTGACGCTGGGTGTAGACACCACGGCGCAGACGATGCGGACGGAATTCGTCGGCGTTCAATTTGCCAGCGTTAAAATCGTTTGCAGCTACTTCAAATGCAGCAATATCAGCCTGTACGGTACGGTCAAATGCTGCTTCAAGCGCGGGATCGGTGCGGAGAATGAGCTCAGCCAAGATGGATCACCTCTTACTAGATAGAGATTACCATAATCAATCAGAGCCAGGCAACCTACCTCTATTTATGTTACCAAACCGGGCCACCAATTCTATCGGGGATCGCCCGCATATTTCTTGAAATCGGTGGTACCGCCTTTGTCGTCAAACAACAGAACGGTATAAGCATCTTTCGACGCCCCTTCCATCCCCGGCGACCCCATCGGCATTCCAGGAACAGCCAACCCCTTGCCCTTCGGATGCTGCTTCAACAAGCGTTGAATATCAGCCGCCGGAACGTGTCCTTCAATTGAATATCCTTCCACCACTGCCGTATGGCATGAAAGCAATGCCTCAGGCACTCCGAATTGTTTGCGGTAAGGTGCCGTTGACGGAACTTCCTTCACCGTCACGTTGAAGCCATTGGTGCGCATATGTTCAACCCACTTGCCGCAGCAGCCGCAGGTTTTCGTCTTATAAACGGTCATCTCCGGCGGCGCAGCACTCAACCCCGTTATTAGCAAAAGCGCCAACATCAAGCCACGCCCACTCTGAATAAAATTCATATTCCCTCGTTATTTTGCAGCTTCAACCGTTTTGATGACAAAACCTTTTACGCCGCCCTTCTCAACCAGCGTACCAGTCACTTTCACCTTTTTCTCAATGAAAGGCATCAACTTCGCATTTTGATTTTTATGGTCGGACGCCACCGGAATATAAAGCGTGCCACTAGCTTCATCCAGCAACGCAAGTGGCACACCAGCTTTGGCACAAGTGGTTGCACAGGTCACATGCTTTTCCCCTTTTGTGTCGTGAGACATGTAGCAGCCGGTATCTACAACCAGTGTTGTGAGCGTCATTTCCTTGCCATGATCATCGTGGCCATGCTGAGCTATCGCCATGGAAGCGGCAGCCAAGAACGCGAAAAATGCAAACTTCATAAATTTCCTCTACTAACACCATTCTACGTCGCAACTGGCCCGGCCAATTCCCTTCGCAACCACATTCTGGCAACAGCCCATTCCCGATTCACGGTTGCGGTGGAAACCTCAAGCACTTCAGCCGCTTCTTCAGTTGTAAGACCAGCGAAAAATCGCAACTCCACCAGCCGCTCTTGCATCGGATCAATCTCTTTCAGTTTGTCCAAAGCAATGTCCAGCGCCAGCACATCAACCGGCTTAGAGTCGATAATATTCGGCAGTTCAAACATCGCCATTCCATCGTCACGCTTTGCCGAATTCTTCGCCTCGGCATAGTTGATCAACAC
>JBBRJC010000640.1:0-2690 GCA_038220135.1 Bryobacterales bacterium
GCTCCAGGGCCGCCAACTCGGGCATGTGTTTATCTCCATTAATCTGCAAACTACTTACCATGATGTCATCTCTTCTCCGCCCCCTGAAAGCTCTGTAATTGCGGGCGGGGTAGATGTCTCAGCTATGTTGACACAGAGGGGCATTAAGATTCTTATTGTCCTTATTTGAAGCAGCCGCTCTTTGCTATTCTGTTAAGAATGTCAACCGGTGTTGCTTCTTCTCCAACCGATTTCTATTGGTATCACTGCATCGATCTTGGTGAAGGTGTGGTTACGGACGGTCATTACGACATGGCTCCGCTCTTGCCTCACTATTGCTTTCCTGAGTCGATGACTGGTATGCGTGTGTTGGATGTGGGACGGGCCAGTGGCTACTTCAGTTTTGAAATGGAACGCCGCGGGGCCCTAGTCACGGCGACCGAACTGCCCGGCATTTTGGATTGGGATTTTTTCGGCGGTGAACGCACAAAGCAAGAGTATCTTGCTCTTCATCCGGAAATAGACAGCTACAGCCGGCGGGTTATTTGGGGTGGTTTTGAATACGCCCATGAGCGGCTCCGCTCGAAAGTCAAACCTGTTTGGGCGAGCGTTTACGATCTCAGTCCTGAGCGATTCGACAATCAGAAGTTCGACCTCGTTTTTATGGGTTCGATCTCTTCGCATGTCCGCGACCCTTATCGTGCCTTTGAACGGATCGCTTCTGTAACGGCCGGCACTGCAATCTTTGCCTGCCCGATTTTCGATATTAGCGCTGTACAAGACATCCCCTGCATGGCTCTCAATAGCAGCATGAAAATGAAATGCAAAGAGCGCTTAAGCTGGTGGACGTTCAATGAATTGGCACTGGATACATTGCTTGAAGGTGCCGGATTTATTGAACGGAAAGTGGTTGGACGGTTCATGCTGCCCAACCGGTCAAGCAATGAACAGATTCCTCACATAGTGATTCACGCGAAGGTTTAAAATTCAAAAGCGCGTTGGCATCACTACCAACGCGCTTTTCTACTTACAATTGAACGCTAGCGAAGGAACGCTTCCACCAACCCGCCATCGACTGGAATGACGTGGCCCGTGGTGCGTGAGCTTCGGTCACTTGCCAGCCAAACAATCGCTTCCGCGCAATCCTGTGGGCGAATGGCGGCATCGAGCAATGTTCGCTTGGCATAGAATCCAGCCAGCTTTTCTCGCAAGGATTCAGTTGTCTCGGCTTCGGTGTAGTCGATTTTATACTTGGCGAGTGACGCAATGACACGATCTCGAGGGAACATTGTGGAACCCTCAACAACCGTCGCCGGGGCGATCCCATTGACGCGTACATTGGGCTTGAGACCGACGGCAAGAGAACGAATGAGGTGGTTTACTGCGGATTTTGAGACGTCGTAAGCTTCGCTGCCGCGCTTGGCCACAACTGCATTTGCGGAACTGGTAAGCACCACCGATGTGGACAAACCTTGATCAGCAAGGGTTTGACGCGCTTCGTCCACAAGCAGAAAATTGCCGGTGACGTTGATATCGAACGTGAGGCCCCACTGTGAATCTGGCAAGTTTCCGGCTGTATCGGGAGCGAAGAAAACAGCAGCGGTGTTGATGATGGAATCGATGCCACCAAACTTCAACACAGTTTCGCTTATGGCTTTGGCAATGCTTTTTCGATCAACCAAATCGAGAGCAACCGCATGAACCGCTTCGCCCAACTTTGTCTCTGCTGCCACGGCTTGGGCTGATTCCAGATTGCGATCAGCAATCACCAAGTGCGCGCCTTGCTTAGCCAAAATCAAAGCCACCAGACGCCCGATCCCGCTGCCGCCGCCAACCACCAAAACAACTTTGCGGCTGAATTCGGCTTCGGCGGGCATGCGTTGAATTTTGGCTTCTTCCAGTGCCCAATATTCGATACGGAATGCTTCTGCAGGGGGCAACGCGACATAATTATTGAAGCTTGCAAAGCCCTTGTTTGCCTTGGCTGTTTTCGCCTGCGGAACAATTGCAGGCTTGCTGCTGGGATCTTCCATGCAGGTTGCGCCGGCCATAACTCCGATAGCATTGCGATAAAATTCAGCCGTGATACGGGCTTCTTTCTTATTTCGCGAGAAGGTGAACATGCCCACGCCTGCAATGAGAACCACGCTTGGATTGGCATCGCGTAATTTGGGGGAACCTTCAACGGCGAACTTGTTATAGTACGCCGAGTAGTTGGCGCGGTACTTCACCAAGCCCGTGTTGATCGCTTTTTTCAAGCCATCAATAGTGCCGGTCTTCGGGTCCCATTCCACATAGAACGGGCAAATGCGGGTGCGGATAAAGTGGTCGGGACAACTGGTGCCGAGCGACGAAAGAGCCTTCGCATCCACTGAGCTGGCAAATTGCACAGCTTCCTTACTTGCATCAAAATGGCCGATATTGCGGCGCGTAGTGGCGCACTGTCCACGCAGGTAGGGGAAGATGGCCCGGGCAACTTCAAGCGGAGCCTTGTGATTTTCAAACTTCACACCCCCGAACAACTGAGCACCTTTGGCCTTCTGGTGCTTCATTACAAACTGACCCATCTGATCGATCGCCGTGGCGCTGTTCAGGTAGCATTCCTTCTGGGTCATGCCCCACGTAAACAGGCCATGGCTGCCGAGGAAAATGCCGTCGCAACCGGGGTTGTCGGCCACTGCCTTTTGTAGCATCAAACCTAATTCAAAGCC
>JBBRJC010000641.1:0-2686 GCA_038220135.1 Bryobacterales bacterium
TTGTCCGATCGGGTGTACTTCAAGGGTGCCAGCCAACAGCAAATATGGGATGGTTTCGCCAATCGTTGCCTGGGCACGCTGGCTTCCAGCCGCACCACCAGCACAAGTACTGCAATCGCTTCCTTTGACTCGTTATCACCGAACGCAAAACTGGCGTTCAGCCGCAAGCAGTTTACAGCCGGAACGCCGGTAACGATTTCCCTTGTGGATTCGAAAATTACCAAGGCCACCGCCGATGTCACGTTGACAACGTTTAGCGGTGATTTGGAAACCGTAACGCTGGCCAGAACCGGAAACTATTTCAGCAAGGCCGTTAATACGACAAACGGCGCCGCGTTTGCCAATAAAGAAGATGGCCGCCTGCAATTAATCCCTGGTGATTCCGTCACGGCTTACTATGACGACACTGAGGGCGCCGGCGCCTTGAAGCAAATTTCGTTGAGCGTACCAACCGTGCAGCCGTTTACCACAAGCTATGCTGCAAACACGGCGCTTCAATTTCCCGATGAAACGCCGTTGTTCTCTCCGCGGGATTTCTTCTCTTCCATTTCCGGGCTGGTAGTTCCACTGCCCTTCCCTTTCCCGTTTTTTGGCGAATCGTTCAAGAGCTTGACCTTATACGGGGGCGGCTATCTGGACTTCGGCAATAGTGGTTCACATTTTTGCGCCAATACCGCGTCCCTTCTGCAAATTAAAGGAGTAGCCGGTTTGTTTGCCGATATTGACGTTCTTGGGTCGGCACAACCAAGCGAGAATGTATATTTCAGTAGCACACCAACCTCCGCCACATTTCGCTGGGTTGCAGAAACTTCTTATCCAATATTGGGCAACCGGGCGGATCCGGTGAACTTAGCAATCACGCTGCACACTGATGGGCGCATCGATTCGAGGTACGGCACTGGCAACAAGAATTTGACCAGCTATGATTCCACTTGCGGCGGCACGCTACCGCTGGTTGGCATCTCCGACGGGTCGAGCGCCTATGGCATTCTTGCATCGCAATTCCTGGGCGCGGTTTCATTGGAGAATGCGCTTTCCGTGCGGTTCACACCGGGCATAAATCCAAGCAGCGTTCCGCAAGTGGTGCTTGAGGCACCTGCTGAGAGTAACAATAAGATCGTTCAAAACATGACTGTCACCGGGGTTGCGTGGGATACCGATTCAACGATTACGCGAATTAATGTGCTGGTGGATGGCAAGTCGGTTGGTGGGACAACTGCGGGCCTGAGCCGTGCTGATTTCTGCGCGAATAGGAATGTAACAGGATGTCCGCGTGTTGGGTTTTCAACCGTGGTTGACCTGCTCGCGCGGGGAGTTGAAGCCGGCCATCACAGAATGCAACTGAGCGTGGCCAACTTACGGGGCGCGATTGTGGTGTTCCCGGAAACTCCTTTCGAATTTGATCTGGAATTTCCTCCACCGCCTCCGCCGGCAACGAAACCGACGTTGATGCTGGAATCGCCGGCAGATGGCGCGACTCTGGCTGGAACGGCCATTTTCAAAGGGTACGCGCTAGCTGGAAGCAGTGCAATATCGGGGATTGATGTCCTGATCGATGGAATTACCTGGGGGCGGGCCATACTCGGAGGTCGCGCCAATGCGCGTCCGGATATTTGCACATCGGTCACTGTGGCAAGCAATTGCCCGAACGTTGGATTCAGTTACACGTTCAATCCCGCGACCGGTTTCGGCATCAGTTCGGGCGTGCATAGCGTTCAAATCCGGGCCCGCGATATCGCTGGAAATCTCTATGTTTACCCTGAGGTTCCGCAAACATTTACGCTGGACAAGCCGGGCAACCAAGCTCCGGTTGTGGTGCTGAACACGCCTGGAGCGAATGAAAAATTGAGGGACATTGTGAAGGTATCGGGTTCGGCGTATGACCCCGATGGGCGAGTGGTTTCGGTGCAAATTGTGATAGATAATGCGAAGTCTTTCACTGCCACTTATGGGACGGCCAGCCCTGAGGCTTGCGCAACGCTCAAAGATGTGGCGGCATGTCCGAACATTGGATTTGAATATAGCCTGGACACGCGGTTGTTGAGTAACGGCATTCATTCGCTGCAGGTATTTGCGAAGGACGATAAGGGGACAATAACCTCCGCACCGGCGATCATTTATAACGGAATGAATGTCATTGTGGAGAATTAGGGCAAGTAGAAAAAACAACAGCCACGGGCCGGTGAGCGGTTACTCACAAAACCGTTGAGGGCCGAACTTCAAAAACGGTGATTAGCTGGCGAGCGTTATCAAGCCACCGAGGCGGGTTGCCTCGAATGCTTTCACGGCACCGATTTGCTTGAGGCTGTAGCCGATTTCGTCCACGGCATGGCGAGCGTTATTAAGCCACCGAGGCGGGTTGCCTCGAATGCTTTCACGGCACCGATTTGCTGGAAGCTGTAGCCGATTTCGTCCACGCCTTGAAGCATGCAGTTTTTGGAGAACCGATCAACGGCGGGTTGTACTTTATAGCGCAATGAACATCATTGTGGAGAATTAGGGGAAGTAGAAAAACACGGCCACGGGCCGGTGAGCGATCACTGGACAAACCCGTGGGGCCGTCGGCGCTCGCGAAGAATTACCATGGTTTGCTTGATTAGAATTGCCACCATCAAGAAAAAGTCTTGCCGCAGGGCAAGGAGCAATGTCATCCACGCCGCAGGCGTGCAGGCGCATTCTCAAGAGG
>JBBRJC010000642.1:0-2685 GCA_038220135.1 Bryobacterales bacterium
CATGCTTGCTCCATGGTCCAAGAGCACATGCAATAGAGCTTCTTGAACGCCGGCCTTTTCGGGATGAACGCTTGTCGAGGCAAGCCCGAGCGTGGTGCATTCGCCACCGTACACGTGGGACGTGGCGTCAACTTCGGCACCCGCGTTGAGCAGCAATTCGATGATGGAGACGATATTTTCTGGAGTCTTTTGCCGGTAACTTTCCACACCATAAGCGGAAACGTAGTGCAGCAAAGTGGAGCCGTGTTCCCGCGAGGAAACCGCCTTAACGAGCTTTGGATCTTCTCGCAAAAGCCGGCTCACGGTGGCAATGTCACCGTTCACAACGGCATCGGCTGCGGCCTCAAATCGCGACATCGTTGATTTGGCAGCCAGGGCTTGCAGGTGTTTGGAGAACTTCGGCCAGCTTTCAAAACCGTGGCATCGGGCAATCACGAATTGGGCCTGAGCAAGAGTGCATTTACCAATGCTGGCGGCGAAGGTTGCCACATCGCGAGCAGTGGCGTGGAGTTTGTTTCGCTTCCCGAGGGCTCGAATCCAATGAACCACCCAGCGGTGGACAGCGCTTTCATCGCTTGATTTCGAGGCCTTGGCCAGCTCTTTAGCCAGCTTCCGGTATCGCTCCAAATTCGGGCGCGTGGGAAGCGGAAGTGCATCTTGTGGATTGGGAAATGACATACGAATCTCCTTTCATTGAGTGCCTGGAGTTCCCACGAATCAGGCTGAAAGAATTTCAGGAAGCTCAAATACTTCAGCGATCAATTCATAGGAACGAAGGCGCGCTGCATGATCAAAAGTGATCGTCACCACAGCAACTTCATCAGCGCCATATAGCGCCGCTAACTCTTCGATGCCCTGTTTCACAGTGGATGGATCGCCAATAATCGCCCGCCGTGGTCTGGCAACGGTATCAGCATTTGGCCCACGCTGCTCGAGAAAGCGCAATGCTTTTTCGATGGACGGCACCGGGATCAGCTTGCCCTCATTCATCATCGCCCTGGTCATCCGTGCGCTGGAAGCCAGGCGCTGCGCTTCAGCGTCGGACTGGGCGCAGACAGCCCATCCGGCGACGATGATCCGCGGCTGTTTGAGCGTTTCTGATGGGCAGAAGCGCTGCCGGTAAATGTCAGCAAAGGACGCGCCATTGGGATTGATGAAATCTGCAAAAGCGTAGGGTAGTCCGCTATCGGCCGCCCAGATTGCGCTCTGTTCGGACGAACCCAACAGCCACACTTCCGGTACGTGCGGACGACCGGGCAGATCAGCAAGGCGTGCAAACGGATGCCCCGCAGGAAGATTATTTTCCAGGTATCCGAGCAGTTCCGCAAGTTGCTCGGGGAAATCATTTGGAGCAGCCTGCCGCCGGTCACGCTGCAAGGCGACGGCGGGATGGTGGTCTGTTCCTGGTGCGCGGCCAAGCCCTAGATCGATGCGTTCAGGAAACAGGGCACTCAGAATGCTGAAGGTTTCGGCAACTTTCAGGGGACTGTAATGTGGGAGCATGACGCCGCCACTTCCGACTCTGATGCGACTGGTGATGGATGCGATAGCTGCGATCATCACCTCGGGGTTGGCGCAGGCGAGCAGTGGGGTGCCGTGATGTTCGGCCACCCAATAGCGGGTATAGCCGAGTTTGTCTGCGAGCTTGGCCAGATCGAGCGTGTTGTGCAGGGCGACAGCGCCAGTTGAGCCTTCTGAAACCGGGGATTGATCGAGAACGCTGATTTTCATGGTTAGTTTAGGGAGCTGACTTCATGTTAGAACGGTTACTACTTTCAAGGGAGGGACAGGTTAATCTGACAAAGGCTGACGCCTTGGGTCCGATGCACGCTGGACAGAGATTCATAGGTGCGCAAGATGAAGATTTTTCCGATGAATTACTTGGTTGTCATGGACCTGCGCGAAGGGTCAGAATATCAGCTTGCAATATCGCTTTGCCATGGCCAAGAGCGCAGACGAACGTCTAAATGCACAGAGGGAACGTGCTTCGCGTCGTGCTCTAAAATCGCTCGAAGCGAAAAGGATTAAAGCAAGCAAGAGATTCAGATCTTGCGATCCAAATTCTCAAGAATCAGCCCGATTTCACAAAAGCCACTTACACTTGACACCGATAACCCCAATGACTAGCATTAGGTGAAATGGAAGTACATTTCCCTGCTAAATTGGAAGCAAAGCTTCAAGAAATGGGTGCTGAAACCGGCAGAGGAAAGGATGATTTTTTGCAGGATGCCTTCGCCGGATATTTTGCAGAGATGACCGTGGTGCGTGAACTAATAGGCAATCGGTACCGGTTCCACCGGCAAGCGTCCGCCAATCTTCAAGAAATCTGGAAATTCGTAGAGAGAGAATAGCCCTGAAGCTGCTGATCGGGTTGTGAAGCAGATCTGCCTTTTCCGCACCAGGGCCATAGGCGTCCAGATATCACCTCTCGCTCACTACGATTTCGCCTTGTTTCAGGGGTCCTCGGAGGAATCTGTTGGTAAGTTGAGAGTGTTCGGCGGCGGCATCTTAAATAGTCAATCCTCACCGAAGCGCGTGAAAGCTGCGCTCACCGCACGCCGGTCGAACCGTCGCCAAACCCCCGCCAACCAGCGTCTGGGAAGAGAACAACGAAAGAACTGACGACGACGATGAGCCCGAACCGGCAGGCAGGTCGCGGCCCCTGAGAGGCGGCTGAAAGTGCGG
>JBBRJC010000643.1:0-2668 GCA_038220135.1 Bryobacterales bacterium
TTGAGTATTTGCGGTGTTGGGTTACCCTCAACAGTCACCAACTAACGGTTACGGTTCGGAGTGGTTTGCATGGGACATTAAGCTGCCTGAAACAGTCAATTGCTCCAGGCTCAAGTCAATATCATTACATCAATGTTTATGGAAATTTGATACGATCTTCAGGCAGATGTCTTGTGGAAATACGGTGGGCTTGCCGCAACAGCGTAGTTGTATAAAATCCCAGTCCCCCGCACACACAGGTGTTACGGCAAAACTAACTAGCGTAAGAGCCTGGAATAATGGTGAGTCGGGCGGGGCTCGAACCCGCGACCACCGCATTAAAAGTGCGATGCTCTACCAACTGAGCTACCGACTCACGTTGTTTTTGGCACACGCTTAGCGCATGCCGCTCGGTTAGAATTTTATTTTACCATGCTACCGGCGTAGATCGAAATATTGCAGAACAGATAATGAGTGTTTTGTTTTGAATCGCTCTCATTTCCTCACCTGCTCAAACGTAAGTTCTCCATCCTCAATCCAACCGAAATGCCGGCGTTGCGTGTCCATGCAAACCGAACGGAAACCAGCATCGCCCATATCGCCAACCTTCACTCGTATTTCCCGCGCTTCGGTATGACCGCACAATTGATTCACACCCAGAACCTTTGCCTCTGACCAATCAGCCCAAGTCAGCCCACCCAACTTTGCAAACCCGCCTCTGGAACGGCCCGCTTCGTACCATGGGTGCATCATGCCCCTTGAAAGCGAGTCCTTGGCGGACTGTTCAACAAGGTCGAATTGTCCGGGGCCGAATTCTTTCGAGGCTACACCAGCATGGGTTAGCAGCCAGTCATCCACGAAGATATGGAAGCGAAATTTGTTCCAATCCTGGTTGTTGAAAAGAGGGGTTATGATTTGTTGCCGGATATCGGAATACCCGCTGGAGAGAAGTTGTTGGATCGGGAAAGCATAGTGTATATCGTGGTTTCCCCAAAGCATCGTCCATTTCTGATCCGATAGCTTCGCCTTCACCCAGTTCGTAATCAAGTGCGTGTTTTCTGTGACTCCATCCCAGGAGTCCCAATAGTCGCCGAGGCAAATCACGCGATCTGCGGTGACCGCGCGTTCCTCGGCCAGTTGAACGTAGTGCCAGTCTTCGTGAATGTCGGCAACCACCAATGTCTTAGGCATGTTCTCTCAACGATGGGGCCTTGGAAACGCTAGGCCATGATCCTTCGTACATCGATCTTTTCCCATTCCCACTCACCTAGACCTAAGGCACCGGCAATCTCGACATGCTCTGGTTGACGGCGCAGGAAAGTGGAAAATTTGTCGGGCAGGTCGGTTGCAACGGACTTCATTCCTACCTCAGCACGCTTGGCGTCGAGTGCCCGCCAACCGACGTGATCCAGCGCAACGGGGTCAGTGGCAAAGTACATCTGCTTGTGCTCCCAAACAAACTGCGGCTTGCCGCTGGGACCGCCGTGATACAGGCCCTTAATGCCGTCCATGATGTGCAGCACCACTTTATTTCGAGTGACCGGCAAGGATACCGAAGCTGGAATAAAAGCGCCGCAGGCGTTGAGTGTGGTGGTGCCGTGGCTGCGGTTGACGTTGTTCACAAAGCCGTGGCTCATGTTCTTCAGCGCCATGGTGATGCCTGCCGACTGGTGATCTTTCAACAAACATAAGTTGATCACTTTGTTTACGTGCTTAGTGAGGAATTCGGCGGCGAAAGAGGTGCGATTAGTGGCGTCGCTCGAGTCTTCACCGGGCAGGGTGAGAGGGAGCTCGAAGTGATGATCGCGATCGTAGCCCTTCATATCTTTCTGCACGTTGTCGTACTTTTCAGCGGCATGCATCCAGCGCACGCCGTCGGGCAGCCATTTGTCGAAACCAGCTTGGAGAAACTCCTGGCGGTAGCGATCATAGGCGACGATATCTTTGGCGGGGATGCCGGCTTCGCGAAGTTTGGCGATAATTTCGCGCACCACTTCCGGTGAACTGATCACGTGCGGACGGCCGACGGGATTGAGTTTGATGCCCACCACGTCGCCCGGTTGGAAGAACATGCGCCAGGCGTCAAGTCCGCCGTCGGAGCCGGTTAAGGCGCGCATTCCTTTTTCAATCATCTGCTTCACGGGCTCTGCCTGATAAGCACCTTCGATGATGGAACCGGGATGTTCCACTGCCACCACGCGCCCGCGAAATGGGCCGGGCATGGAAAACTTGCTGCTTTCAATTTTGGAAGTGTGGCTGGATGAACAGGCCAGGTTGAGCGTGCTTGCGGCAACTCCGGCGGCGGCCAGCAAACTGCGGCGGGTCATGCATAAAGGTCTCATGGAAATTCCTCCACTGTACTCTCAATACCCTACTATATTAAGTGATGCCTAACGAGGTAATTTTAATCGCAAGCGGCGATCTTCGCCCCGCAGCCAACCAAGTGTGTTGGCCCGCTCAGGAAAAGGCCGAAAAGGCCGTGGTTTCGGCCATTGAAGCGCTTGGCTATAAGGTGCGGCGCGGCCATCCGTATATTGCTGAGCAACAGCACGGCTTCATCGATTCGCAGAAATATGGCATGGAAGTTTTCCGCAATATTCCTGCCGATGCGGCGCTAGTTGTGGTGGAAGCTGTCTGGCAATTCAGCCATCACGTGCTGGCCGGATTGACGACGCACAAAGGCCCGATT
>JBBRJC010000644.1:0-2665 GCA_038220135.1 Bryobacterales bacterium
CAACCACCATAGACCCAAGCACAAGCACCGCAGCCAAACCACCAGCCAATCGCAGGATGCTGATCTTACGAATAATCGCAATCACAAGAAATACCGGCAAAAGAAATGGCCAACTGAACTTCGACGCCATCTCAAGTCCCAGTGCCACACCAGCCCAAAGCAAACGCGCCCAACCTCCGCGCTGCAGCCATGCCAGCCACGCCGTCGCCGCCAGAAAACTGGTAAATGCGATCAGCAGATCGGTATTCGTATAGCGCCCATGGGCAATGATTGTCGGCTCAAAACAGATAAGTGCAACTGCTGCAACCGCAACCGGCGCGCCGAAATAACTGCGCGTCCAAAAGGCCATGCATGCTCCAAACAGTAGCGTGAGCCCAATCATCATCAGCCGGCAACGAAAAAGCAAAGTGTCGGCAAGCACTGTATTTTTGTACAGAAGTTGTCTGCCAAATTCCACTTCGTCGGCTGTTTGCCAGGATGCATGGTCCACCGGTAGATGCAGATCCAACCACAACAGTGGTAGCGAAGCGATCAGCTTGGCCAGTGGCGGATGCTCCCGATTCAGCCGGTAATCACCGGTTTTCCAGTAACTATACCCCGCTCCAATGTGAATTCCCTCATCCCAGGTTTGCGATTCGTCCCGCACCGAGACCACCATCATCCATGCCATTACAGAAAGCAGCAGGACGACAATAGAACAAAAAATGCGGTTTTTGTTCAAAACGCGTTAACCCAATAATGTTGCGAGCTTGGAACCCTTTCTGATGATTGTCTCTGTTCTCTCCGGCCCATTGGAAACACAACCAACTTCAACTCCGGTCTGTTCTTCAAGGAAGTCCAAATAGCGCTTCGCCTTCTCTGGAAGTTCATCAAAGGTTGCCGTACCCTTGGTGGAGCAGTGCCAACCGGGCATGTTTACATACACGCCTTCAATGGAATCCATTTCGCGGAACGTAGCCGGCATTTCCAGAGTTTCCTTGCCGTTAACCTTGTAAGCCACGCAAACAGGAATCTCTTCCAGCATGTCCAGCACATCCAACTTAGTGATCACCAGGCTGTCGAAACCGTTCACGGTGGTGGTGTAGTTCAGCAACGGTACATCGAACCAGCCGCAACGCCGTGGCCGTCCTGTAACGGCGCCAAACTCTTTACCAGCTGCGCGAATCCGCTCTCCCGCTTCACCATGTGCTTCAGTTGGAAAGGGTCCGCCGCCCACGCGCGTCAAATATGCTTTGGAGACGCCTATCACACCATTGATCTTCGTCGGCGGAACACCAGTACCCGTACAGGCACCCCCAGCCGAGGCACTGGATGAAGTGACGAACGGATACGTGCCATGATCAATATCGAGCATCGTTCCCTGCGCACCTTCAAACAAAACCCGCTTGCCGGCCTTCATGCTGTTGCTCAGCAAGGCAGCTGTATCACAAACCATCGGACGCAGAAGCTCGGCAAATTCCAGGTACTCCTTGCGGATCGCCTCAAAATCCAGTTCCACCGGAATTTTAAACGCTTCGGCAATGGTTGCTTTATCGGCCGCCAATGCGTCATACATTTCGTGGAAGCAAGCCGTGTCCAGCAAGTCCGCAATACGCATTCCGCGACGTGCTATTTTATCTTCGTAACAAGGGCCAATGCCTCGCGAAGTTGTGCCGATAGCCGTTTTGCCTTCCCGGCCTTCCGACAACTTTTCCATCATTCGATGAAATGGAAAAATCACGTGCGCACGGTTGCTGATGCGCAGTTGATCGGTGACCGGAATACCAGCTGCTTCCAGCATTTTCATTTCCTGAATCAGCGCGCCGGGATCGATGACAACGCCGTTGCCAATCACCGCTTCAACGCCACTACGCAAGATGCCGCTTGGAATCAGCTTCAATACATATTTCGTTTCACCGATATACACCGTGTGGCCTGCATTATGACCGCCTTGATAGCGTGCCACAACGTCAAATTTCTCAGCGAAAAGGTCGACCATCTTACCTTTTCCCTCATCGCCCCATTGGGCACCCAGCACAATAATGTTACTCATGTTCGCCAAATCTTATATTTTAACGCATGGAGGCATTGTGCCGTTTTATTTTTCGCAAATTCTTAAACGCCCCGTTCCGTTTTTGTTTCTCGCTGCCTGCTGGGCACAGACTCCAGATCCTCCAAGAATTACCAACAGCACGTTTATTACGATTGCCCAGGCAACCAGTGTTTCCATCCCATTGAACGCGAACGGCGGCACTCCACCCTATATTTACTCGCTGCAATCCGGCACATTGCCCACTGGTTTGTTCCTCACCCAGTCAGGCGTACTCACCGGCGCTGTCGGCGTTTTCGGAGACTATTTCGCAAACATCAAGGTCACTGATACGGTTGGCCAAAGTTCCACAGCTTCTTTTCAATTTCGCGTAGTACAGCCGCTGACTATCATTACCAGCAGTCTGGCAAATGCTCGAACCGGCTCGCCATATTTGCAGACGTTAACGGGCAGCGGCGGGTTCACTGTATTGTTCAGTTCTTATACGTGGTCCCTCGTTTCCGGCGCATTGCCCATCGGTCTGGTGCTTAATTCCAACGGTGAAATCGCCGGAACACCGCAACCACCCCCAGGAATCTACACATTCACCGTCCGTATGGCCGATTCGGGAAACAACTCCGTTCTGCGAGCGTTCAC
>JBBRJC010000645.1:0-2612 GCA_038220135.1 Bryobacterales bacterium
CGAGTTCAAACGATTCTATACGGCCTTCCAGCGCACGATCCGGGCCAGTTGATTCCAGTTGTTGCCGATTCAATGCCTGCGCATAATCGATCTCCATCCGCTGCACATCCCTCGGCGTTTCCTTGTTTGAGATAAAAGGAATCTTTGCATCTTTCGACGCAATACCAACTGAGCCGATCGCCGTACCTGCATAAGGAGCAGGCAAAAATGCGGACCCAAAATTGTTCGCACCACCATGGCTTTGCGTCGGACAAATGGTGATAAAGCCCGGCATGTTATTGTTCTCACTGCCAAGCCCATAGGTGATCCAGGAACCCATGCTGGGCCTCATGAACGTGTCACTGCCGGTGTGCAATTCAAGCAGCGCTCCGCCGTGGCGTGAGTTTGAACCGTACATAGACCGTATGATGCACAGGTCGTCTGCCATCTTCGCCGTTTCTGGAAACAGGTCGCTAACCCATGCGCCAGATTGCCCATACTGCTTGAAGTTCCACGGCGATTGCAGCAGGTTGAAGGTTTCGCTGGACACCACCTTGGGCCGTTTGAAGGGAAGCGGTTTGCCATGGTCGCGCTTCAATAGCGGCTTGTAATCGAAGGTATCCACCTGGCTCGGGCCGCCGTGCATGAATAAGAAAATCACGCGCTTTGCCTTCGGCTGAAACTGCGGCTGCTTCACCGCCAGCGGACTGTCAGAGGCACCCAGCAATCCCGAGAGAGCCAAGCTGCCAAAGCCCGCGCTGCTGACGCGAAGCAGTTCGCGTCGCGATAGCGTCTGGTTAAGGTAAGAGTTCCAATGGCGATTCATAATGTTAGTTCAAATAGATAAATTCATTAGCGGCCAACAACGATTTGCAGAAGCTTTGCCACGCGTTCACGTGCCGTGCAGGTTGGTTAGGCTCACGCGCTTCAAGGGTTTTTTCAATGTGCGAAATGAAGGTTAACGCCTGATCAATTTCCTTACCCGATGGTGGTCTGGAAAGCGCGCGCTCATAGGCCAAACGAATGCGCGCTTGATCATCTATGTCCTGTTTTAGCAGCATCTCGGCCATCGTGTGCGAGTGCTTCAAAACCACGCTGCCATTCATCATAAACAGGGCTTGCGGTGCAACCACTGTCGAATCGCGATCACCATTGCTCATCGACGGATCAGGCAAATCGAATGCGCGAAACACATCGTACAGCGAACTGCGAACCACCGGAATGTACACCGCCCGAATGTTGCGATCATAATCCACGTTGCCGCCCTTTGAAGTGTTGGCCACATACTGCCGGTCTTTGTAGTTCAGAATTGACCCGCTCCCGTTGAAATCAAGGTCTCCACTGCTTGCCATAACCGCATCACGAATTGCCTCTGCTTCCAGACGCCGGCGGCTTGCCCGCCACAGCAAATTGTTCTCCGGGTCAACTTCAGCCGCCTTTTCGTTGTAGCTGCTACTCATCTGATAGGTGCTGGAAAGCATGATCAAACGATGCATCGATTTGATCGACCAGTCACGTTCCACAAACTGAGTAGCCAGGTAATCCAAAAGCGGCTGGTTCGATGGCTTTTCTCCCAGGCGTCCAAAGTTGTCTACTGAAGGAACAATGCCTTTGCCAAAATGCCATCGCCAGATTCGGTTGGCCATCACCCGGCTGGTTAGTGGATTGTCTTTTTGCGTCATCCATTGCGCAAGTTGCAAACGTCCGCTATTGCTCGGCGGGATCACTGGCTGATCATGAGTTGCAACCACACTAAGAAATCCGCGCGGCACAGTTTTACCAAGTGTCCAATGGCTCCCTCGCGTGTGAATCGGGATGTCTTCAACCTTCGACGCTTCACGCACACCCATTGCGCGAGGGTAGTCTGGAGTGGCTGTTTCCAGGGCTTTTTCCTCTGCTTCTAACTGCATTAACTGATCCTGTATTTCCTTGGCATAATAGCGGCGCGCGTCATTAGGTGCTGCGAATGGGCCAAACTTTTCAAACAACAATTCACGCAATGCGTTCAGGCCTGCATCTTGCAACTTCGTTTCAGGCTTTTTCCGGTCTGGTGCAGAAAGAGCTTCCCACTCAGTTTTCGCTTGCTCAAACAGCGTCTGATATTTAGCCGCCAACTGCTCGCGAGTGGCCGCTGGTTGTGCAGAAAATAACTTTGCCACCGGCGAAGCCCAAGCACTCAATGGCTTGTTGGTTCCGAAAACTTCCCAGGCAAATAGCGCCGAAGCAGGGGCGGAATCGGAGCGCTTCAAGTGCTCCACCATCTGTTCAACAAAGCTTGGGTTGATGCCGTACTTGCTCGCGATCTGTACGCTTGATTGTGGAATTGCTGCACCTGCAGGCAGCCCATTCGGCGCAATCAGAATTTGGTCAAAATACGGAAAACCCGATTTATGTTCCAGCCGGATTGTGTTCTTTCCAGCCCGTAACGGGAAGATTCCAGACACCGTCCATCCGCCCGCATCCGGCGATGCTTCTCGGTTTTGCACCGGCTCGGCTCCACGTTTGATCAACTGGCCGTTGATGTGAAGGTCAGCCGTGCCAGCGCCTTTTTCCTCTTCCAGCATGTCGATCTGATAGAGCCCAGGCTTGGGAATATCGATCACATACTCCGCAAAATGAGGCCCCTTTATATC
>JBBRJC010000646.1:0-2597 GCA_038220135.1 Bryobacterales bacterium
CCACCGATATTTATCAGCCAGCGCGCAATGGCACAGCCGTTGCCGAAAAGTTCCCGGTCATTGTCAGCCGCTCGCCATACAACAAAGACGGCCAACGAACCGAAGGAACTTTTTTTGCAAAACAGGGCTACGTCTATGTAGCGCAGGATTGCCGCGGACGCTTTCAATCTGAAGGCCAATTCTATGGCTTCATCAACGAAGGTAAAGACGGTTACGACACCATCGAATGGGCCGCAGCACAACCCTGGTCAAACGGCAAAGTTGGCACCACCGGTACATCTTACCTTGCGTTGGTTCAGTACCACGCAGCGATGTACCATCCGCCACACTTGGAAGTGATGTTCGCAAGTGTGGGCGGCTCCGTTCTATTCGACGACTACATCGCCCCGGGCGGCCCGCCAAATCTGGCCTGGCCCCTCTGGCTGCTCAAGTCTGCAGAAACCTCCAAGCCACCCGGAGCCGCTCAAGCACTGACAGATCTTCACGCCAGCCCCGCCCAGTGGCTACGACTTCCAGCAAAAGAACGACTTGCCATTTTTGCCGATTTTCCAGAGCAGCGCAAGATGTACGAAGACTCGCTCGCGCATCCAACCCTGGACGCCTATTGGCAGCAACAAGGCTTCAACACCGCACTCCATTTTAAGGAGATGAAAGACGTCCCAATCTATTTCCTAACCGGTTGGTACGATCATTTCGTCGAAGGCGTGATCAAGAACTTCACAGCCCTCAGCAAACTGCAAAAAACACCGAAAAAACTGATGGTTGGTCCATGGCTCCACGCCGTCGGCAGCAACAAATTGGGCGATGCCGATTTCGGCGCATTTGCCATGCTCGACCCCAAAGCGATTGCTCTCGACTGGTTCAATCACTGGCTAAAACAAGAACCCTACAAACTAATCAGTGAAAGCCGGGTTCGCGCCTTCCAGATGGAAGGATACGACGGCGGACGCACGCCTGAAAACAAACTGCGCGCCGGTGGAATGTGGCTTGAATACCAGCAATGGCCACCGCAGCGGGCCACCACTGCAGGCCTCTTTCTCTCGCCCACCGGCAAACTGATCCCCAACGCACTCCCCGGCGTCAAACCACTCAGTTTCACCTACGATCCCGCAAATCCCGTCCCCACGATTGGCGGACGCCTCGGCAATAACGCCCAAACGCCCAACGGCTGGCAGGATCAGGTTTGTGCACCAGCAATCCTTGGCTGCACAACCGCAGAGCCACTTACGAAACGCAGCGACGTGCTCTCTTTCGCCTCAGACCCATTGCACAAACCGATTGTGATTGCCGGCGCAGTTCGCGTGAAATTATGGGTAAGTTCCAGTACAGCAGATACCGATTTCACCGCGAAGCTAGTCGACGTTTACCCGAACGGTTACGCAGCCAACGTTCTCGATGGCCAACTCCGCATGAGCTATCGCAATGGCCCATCGAAGCAACTATTAATGAACCCGGGGACCGTTTATCCCATCACTATTGAACTGGGCAACATCAGCATCAACCTATTGCCCAGGCACCAAATTCGACTGGATATTTCATCCAGCAATTTCCCAAAGTTTGAACCGAATTCAAGGAAAGCGAAGAACACGATTTACATTGATGCCCTGCATCCGTCTCGCCTTGAATTATCGGTGACGGAGTTTTAGCATGTTCCACATCAATGGCATTGTGCCCATCATCCCTACGCCCTTCACAACATCCGATGAAATCGATCAGGATGCCTACCAGTCGCTGCTCGACTTCGCCGTGAAGTCCAAAGCCGTCGCCGTATGCCTGCCTGCTTACGCCAGTGAGTTCTACAAGCTATCGGAAGCGGAACGATTGCAGTGCGTCAGCCTTGCGGTTAAGCATGCCCGCGGCCGCCTTCCGGTAATTGCACAAGTGAATTCACCGTCGTTGCGCCTCGCCATTGAAGCAGCAAAGCATGCGGTGGACCTTGGCGCAAACGCCCTAAATACGGCCGTGCCACGTATCTTCCCCACAAATGAAGACGACTTGCTTCGCTACTTCGAGCCATTGCTGAACTCCGTCAGCCTTCCCTATCTGGTGCAGGATTTCAACCCTGGGGGCGCATCCGTCAGCCCCGTCTTCATCGCCCGTCTAAAGCAGGCTTGCCCAAACTTCACATACATTAAACTCGAAGAGCCACTACTTGCCGCCAAGGTTCATGCCATCATCGCGGCAACAGCAGGCGCGGTGGGGGTGCTCGAAGGATGGGGCGGCATGCACACAATTGAGCTTGCCTCAGAAGGCATCTCCGGGGTGATGCCCAGCTTAGGACTCACCGATTTCCTCAATCACATTTACCATCTGGTGAAGGCGGGCAGGCGCGCCGACGCGTATCCAATGTTTTCCGCCATCCTGCCGCAAATCGTTTACAGCCTACAAAATCTTGAGCTTTATCACCACTGCGAAAAGCGGCTGCTCGCCGCACGCGGGGTACGCATCAGCAAACAAGTAAGGCCCCTTCTAAGAGCATTGTCTGCTCACGAAGAGGCCCACATTGATTTCCTGAACTCCAGAATTATGGATGCCGCAGCAACCTACTTCACAATCTGATACTGCTCCCGAAATGTGTTCATGTGGTGCAGTTCATG
>JBBRJC010000647.1:0-2596 GCA_038220135.1 Bryobacterales bacterium
TAATCTTTCGTCGGAATCGGATCAAATTTGTGATTGTGGCACTGTGCACAAGCTGCCGTCATCGCCAGAAATCCGCGTGTGGTCACGTCAACCCGGTCATCGGTCAGTTCCGGGCTCAACCCATAAAAGCCCAACCCCACAGCAAGCTGCTTGTTCTTTTCCTCAAGCTGATCGCCTGCAATTTGCGCCTTCACGAAAAGGTTGTAAGGCATATCATCGTTCAACGCTTTAATCACCCAATCGCGATAGCGAAACGAATTCGGATACGGCAGTTCCACGTCGCTATCCAGCCGGTCATCGGCATAACGCGAAACATCCAACCAGTAGCGCGCCCAGCGCTCCCCGTAGTGTGACGACGCCAGCAGCCGATCCACAACTGCCGCGAAAGCCTTGGGGGACTTGTCTTTGACGAACGCATCAACTTCTTCATAAGTGGGCGGCAGGCCCGTTAAGTCAAGGTACGCGCGGCGAATCAAGTCACGCTTCTGAGCCGCTGCATTGGGCTTCAGATTCTTCGCTTCCAACTGCTCCATCACAAACCGGTCGATGCCATTGGCACCCCATGCCTGGTTTTTCACAGCCGGTAATGCGGGCTTGGCAATCGGTTGAAATGCCCAGAACTTGCGTTGCTCCGGCGTGATCACATACGTGCTTTTCGGAGTGTTCGCAGCCACCGGTGATTCCGGCCAGAAAGCGCCATCTTTAACCCAGGCAGTGAGCAGAGCAATTTCCGAATCCGGCATCTTTCCCTGCCCCATCGGCATTTTCAACTTATCACTGGCATGCAACACAGACTGAATCAACAGGCTCTCATCAGGATTTCCAGGCACAACCGCCGGCCCGGATTTCCCACCCTTCAGCAATCCATTGCGAGTATTTACAGCAAGCCCGCCAAGGGGCGCAGACGAATGGCATCCGTAGCAACGATTGGCCAGAATCGGACGGATTTTCATTTCAAACTGTTCGGCTTTGTCGGACGCGGCAGCGGCATAGCCAAGCGTGCCAAAGAGCAGGCCCATTGTAGTGGCCGTAAATAAAGTGGAATTGCGCATGAGCAGTCGGGGCTCCCGGGGGACAAGTTCATCGTATCGAACGGCAGGGCCGGGTGCAAGGCTCCACCTGATCGATTTCGCTAAGGTTTTGAATAGTTTACTGTGTGTCCGTTACCGTTTCAGCAAAAGGCTAAAATGAAGGTACCGTATGCAGCTTAAAGTCACGCGTATCCAATCAGAAGCCCACAACATCAAATCGTTTGAATTGCGCCAGCCCGATGGTGCCGCCCTGCCCGCTTTCACCGCAGGTTCGCACGTTCATGTGAACGTGCTCAATCCCGATGGAAAGGCAGACACCCGCCAGTATTCGCTTGTCTCCGATCCGGCTGATACCAGCCACTATAAAATCGCTGTCTTGCTAGAGGCGACGGGTCGTGGTGGTTCAGAATACATGCACACCAAAGTGGCGGAAGGCAGCATGCTGGAAGTGTCGCAACCAAACAACGAGTTTCCACTTTCCGCAGCCGGGGACCATGCAATTCTAATCGCAGGCGGCATTGGAATCACGCCGATTTTGAGCATGGTGCACGCCTTGAACGCAGCAGGCCGCAGCTACGAATTGCACTACGCCGCACGAACGCCAAAACACATGGCATACCAGTCAGCGATAGAGGCCGCCGCCGGAAGCCGCGCAAACTTTTACTTCACCTCCACGCTTACGCGCATGGATTTGGGGCAGTTGCTAGCGACGCCGAAAGCCGCCACACACATCTACTTCTGTGGCCCGAACCGGCTGATCGATCAGGTGAAGGGAACAGCCGAGGCCAAGGGTTGGAAGCCGGAGCAAATCCATTTTGAAAGCTTCGGTGCGCGTTGGGAAACGGCCGATCAGCCAGTTGAAGTAACACTCAGCATGTCGGGCCTGACGTTCATGGTGCAGCCTGGCCAAACAATTCTGGAAGCGATTGAAGCCAGCGGCGCGTGGTCGCCGTGGGAATGCCGCCGCGGCGAATGCGGCACTTGCGCCACTGTTTATACGGCAGGCACGCCTGTGCACCGCGATTCGTGCCTTACGCCGGCCGATCACAAACACACCATTTGCACCTGCGTATCCTGGGCAAAGGGCGGCAAATTGGTGCTTGACCTTTAGTCAATCCCACCGAAGCAAGCACTTCGGACATCAATAAATGTTCCAGCGCGCCCCATTCCCCGTTGTTGGATGGCGGTGGCGCGCTGGTCCACAGTTTACATTTGCAAAAGTTTTTGCCACGCAAAAAATAGATCCGCACCCAACCAGAAACGTCTCTCCGCTTGTAGGCGCAGGCAACCTTCGACTCAACCAGATCATTGCGCATTTCGCCGTCACTAAACTAAACCTGAATTCTGAATTTGAACAAGTCTGAAAATCATTGTGGCGCGGACACTCGTGTCTGCCGCGTCGAAACTGTTGCGGACGCGTTTGAGTTCGTCGTTGCGAAAATGTACTGCGTTTCGGTCAATCGCGAGGGGGGCGTTGTGTTGCAGAACCGAGCGTTTTGCAATGACAATTGGTACGACCCATGGTGGTACCAGTTTGCGGTCGCAAACGCGACTGCTCGGGTTCT
>JBBRJC010000648.1:0-2528 GCA_038220135.1 Bryobacterales bacterium
ATGGATAGCGCAGCAGCGCACGATGCAGGCAGGCGGCGTTCCAAGGTTGGCTTTGCATCGTCATGGTGGCGTCGAACTGCAATGAATCGGCATTGCTGACAGCCATGTGAGCGGTTAAGTTAGTGCCTGGATCTGTAAACGTAAATTCGTATCCAAGGTCCATCGGCAAAAACGGAGACACATGAAATGCCTTATTGGCGCGGTATTTCAGTGCATTCGCTGACGGCAAGCTGCAAGCTTTATCCAGCCAGTAATTATGAGATTCTCCGAAAGTGTTGTTCACTTCGGCGAGAATTGTTTCGAGCTTGCCCGCCAGATCGTAACAGTAGAAAAATGAAACAGGATTGAAGACGTAGCCGAGATAGCGGAGATGCGTGAGGAGGAAAATCTTGCCTTTGGGCAATTCGATTCCATGCTTCGAAGCATCAAGTTCCAGCCGTTTTCGTAAAGGCAGTTGGGGATCACCAAAATGATCTCGATCAAAAAACGAAAGCCAATTGAAGCGGTTGTAGCTGGTGAGCGGAGACACTTTCATAGCGTCAGCGATCTTGTCGATATCGAGAAAAGTGAGAAACAACGGATAGGTAAAGAAATGCTTCACCGGAAGGAAACGCCTGTGCCGCAATTCGCCAATGTAGATAGCCAGTTCCATTTGTTAGCAGTCTATACCCAATTGCTTTGCTACACGCAATGCAGAATTCACGCCATCTTCATGGAAGCCATAAAACCAATATGCTCCGCAAAAGTGAAGGTGACGTTGTCCACTCACCTCAGCCCAACGGCTTTGAGCCGTCACTGCATTCATCGTATAGAGAGGATGCCGGTATTCGATGCGGCGCAGTATTTTATTTGGATCAATTTGCTCGGTGCAGTTCAGAGTCACGCAGTAATCCTTATCCGACTTTAGCTGTTGAAGCCGGTTCATGTAATAGGTGAGCGCTGCTCCGCCCTGGCCGCCGAGGATGCAGTTCCATGATACGCGGGCCGCAGTTTGACGAGGCAGCAACCTTGAATCGGTGTGCAGGCAAGCCTCGTTCTTCGACGTTTTAAAGTTGCGGAGCACTTCTGTTTCCCTGGATGTGGGTGCGTTGAGCAGGGCCAATGCCTGGTCTCCGTGACAAGCCAAAACGCACTCGTCAAATTGAAGTACGTCGCCAGAGGCCATTCGGATTTGTGCCCCATCACTTCCGCCATCAATTGAGACTATTTTGGCACCTAGAACAATGCGATCGCGGAATGGTGCGGTGAGTGGTGCGATATAGCTGGAACTGCCGCCGGCGATCGCTTTCCAGGAGTGGTGTTGATTGACGCTCAACAGATTGTGGTTCACAAAAAAGCGAACCAAAGTGTAAGCTGGAAAAGCTCGAATATCTTTCGGTGAACTTGACCATATGGCCGATGCCATTGGCAGAATGTACAGTTCCTGAAATACGGAGCTAAAGTTTTCGCGGTCCAGATATTCGCCGAGCGTGATTTGTTCCTGAGTGTCCAAGAGCTTCGGTGCCTCTTTGTTGAAGCGAAGAATATCCATCCCCATGCGGTAATGGCTTGGCCGAAGAGTGTTGCGCCAACTTGCGAAGAAGCCTTTCAATCCGTTACTGGAATAGGCGTAACTGCTGTTCAAATCGAAGACCGACAACGACATGTCGGAATCCTGCCTGGGGACGCCCAACTCCTGCATCAGCCGGATAAAGTTTGGGTATGTGGCGTCGTTGTGGACAATGAAACCGGTATCGATTTGAAGGCCATCAACGGCGTGGGTATGGGTGTGTCCACCAAGCCGTGTCTGTTGTTCAAACATCCATACTTCGTGCTTACGGCTCAGGTAATAAGCGGCAGCCATCCCGGAAATTCCAGCACCAACTACAGCAATTCGGCTCATTGAATTCTGTTGTGATTGTAGTTTGTGAATCGCTGGCGTGTCAAGTGCGCGTCATGGACAAAGGCTTGACAATGGTTGGCCATCGGTTTACGCTGGAAATATGGTGACCTATCCAATTCGCACTGTTGCGCAATTAACTGGACTGACGTTGGACACTTTGCGGGCCTGGGAACGGCGCTACGGTGCAGTTGTGCCTGAGCGGGATGACCGTGGCCGATGTTATACCGATGCTCATGTAGAACGGCTGCGTCTGCTGCGCAGCTTGGTGGAATCGGGGTACGCGATTGGACGCGTTGCGAGCATGCCTGATAATGAGCTGCGCAAGCTTTCGCAGCGATTGAGTAATGCAACTACAGAAGAGGAACCGGCACCGGTAATCACTTCCAATGAGATGCAGTACCTGGCCCCATTTCTTGCAGCGGTGGACGATTTTTCTTTTACCCGGGCTTCCGCCGAGATGGCTCGTTTATCTGTGCTGGTGCCGGCGGCGGCGTTAATTCGTGACATCGCTTTGCCGTTGATGCGGATTACTGGTGATCGTTGGCACAAGGGCGTGTGGACAATTGCGCAGGAGCATTTGGTTTCTGCCATACTCAGCCATTTGGTGGGATCCCTGGTGCGGCTTTATCAGCCTAGTCCGGGAGCT
>JBBRJC010000649.1:0-2521 GCA_038220135.1 Bryobacterales bacterium
CGCTTCTTAATCATAAGGGGAGCCTGAATCGAACACACTGTACTCAAAGCAATTTCTCGTAAACACCCTTGCAGTTTCCCGCTAAGGTTTCAGCGTTTGCTGATTAGGTGCCGAAGCCGGCGCCGATGACGGTGCGGTGGCCGCAGCAGCCTTCGCTGCGGGCTTGGTCACTTCCGGACGCATAATGTCGATTGAGCCCTTAAAATAAGCCCCATCTTCAATCACGATCCGCTGCGTCTTGATGTCGCCTACCAGTTTCGCTTCTTTACGGATTTCGATCTTGTCGGTCGCATCCACGTTGCCATGAATCGTTCCTACAACAATAATTTCCCGCGCTTTCACTCCTGCGTTCAACTTGCCATTTGGGCCAACCGTAAGCCGGTGTTCCAGCATCTCAATGCTGCCATCCACCTGGCCATCCACAATCAAATCTTCGCGGCTGAAAATATTGCCCTTAACCACAACACTCTTGCCGATCGAAGCCGCACCACGCGGGCTCGATTCATGCTGCTCAAAACCACGGGCAGGAATAGGATTCACAGGGATTCCCTCCCTTGCCAACTCCGATTGAGTTGATGGGGTTGACGTCGGCCGCACTGGCGGCTCCTCATCTTTCCGGCGATTCCACATACCACTAGCCCTCCTGGCGCAAAACTGGTGAAATTCCATCGTAAACGTCGCAGGTACTCAATGGCAATCCAATAATTTCGAACGGATGAAAACTTCTAGCTCTTCATTCGCGTAAATAGCCAGGCTGCGGCGATCGTCATCACAATATTCGGCGCCCATGCAGCCACCGGTGGAGGCAATTGGTTGAGGTTCCCAACCTGTTCAAATAGCTGCGTTACAGCCAGATAAGCGATAGCCAGAAGGAAGCTGACACCAACCGAAGCCATAGCTCCGCGATTGCCTGATGTGAACGCAAACGGTACCGCCAGCGCCGCCATAATTAATGCGAAAAGAGGCACTGAAAATTTACGATGATACTGAACCTGTAGCTTTACGGTATCAAAGCCACTCTGTTTCAGCTTCTGAATATAACTATCCAGTTGCAGGAAATTCATCTGCTTATACTGCTTCTCTTCCTGCAGGAAATATTCCGGTGTCTCCTGCAATTCGGTGAACGTGGTGGCTTGAAATGCTTTATGATCGATCACTCGTAACCCGCTGCCCACACGCCTGATGTCGCGTACGCGGCCGTTTTGGAAGATCCAATTTTTTACCGTTCCCTGCCATTCCGCCCGCTCTGCGGATATGTGCCGGTGCAGCGTATACGTATTTGTGTCCAATTCGTAGACGTGTACATCCACCATCACATTTTGCGCAGGGTCGTAGTGGTTGTAGTAGTAAATACGAGGCCCAATGCCATAAATCCACTTTCGGTCGGCATGCGCCCAGGTTTGGGTCGGCCTGCCTTTGATCTTATTGCGAAGCGCTTCCTGCCGCAAATTGGCGTCAGGAACAATGTAGTGATCAAACGCAAACAGCCCTGCACTCAGCACCATGCAAGCAAACAGCACTGGCAACGAAAGCCGATACAAACTAATTCCACAAGCTTTGAACGCCGTCACTTCATTTTGTTTGGACAAAATGCCGAAGGTAACCAGCACTGCCACCAAAACCGAGAAAGGCGTGGAATCAAAGATCAGCTTCGGAGTCAGGAAAAAGTGGTATTCCGCTACTTCGCGCATCGTGATATGGTTGCGCAGAATCTCCCCGACCAGTTCGAAGAATGTGAACACCTGCGTCATGCCTACAAAAATGCCCAGCCACATCGCGAAGTAGAAAAGAAATTCGCTGAGTATGTAGGTGTCGACGATTTGAGGAAGGATGCGGAACACCAACCCGAACTTAGGCCGTGCCGATGGTTGCGCCTCTTTCAGTTTGCCTGTCCACTGATTCCAGTAGAAGCGGAACCAATCTGAAATGCGCCCCAACCAATCCCGGTCACCCGGCTTTTCCAGCGTTACCGTGAGGTAGATTGCACCTACGGCAAATAAAATATTCGGCAACCAGGCGGCAAGTGCGGGCGATAATTTATCCTGCTGTGCCAGCTTCACAAGTCCGATCTGTAAAATCCAGTAAAGGAACGCCAGAAGCACCGTAAGTACAAATGCAGCCGATTTACCAGCCTTGCGCGAAGAAACCCCCAACGGCACACCAATCAACGCCAGCAACAGGCAAGCCGGAGGAAGCGCCCAGCGACGGTGAAATTCTATAGCCGCCTCACGTGATGTGCCAATTAGTTTCCACAGTGGCAATGTGTCGATGTCGCGAAAAGCTTGTGCCTTGGCCTCGCCCGGACGCTGCGCCTCCAGCACCTGATCGCCCTTGGGATACAGCGAATTGAAATACTGATCCGGATCTTTCCCAATGCTGTAAGTGCTGACGCCACGCAGTTGCAACCTGATCTGGTTTTGCGCAGGATTAGTTACCGCAATGGCGTCGCTGGCGATTGTGATTGCAGGCGCATCGCCGTTTTCCTGTGCGCTTTGCTTGCGTTGATCTGGAGGCGTAAGAT
>JBBRJC010000650.1:0-2513 GCA_038220135.1 Bryobacterales bacterium
GGCATTCTTACAACCACTGGGTTGATCATGCCGGTCAAAGAAATTTGTGCCGCAGCGCGTGCCAAAGGCGTCATCACGTTTGTGGACGGCGCGCATATGCATGGCCAGATTCCGGTGAACATGCACGACCTGGGTTGCGACTTTATGGCAGGCAGTCCGCACAAGTGGCTATTTGCTCCGGCTGGCTGTGGATTGCTGTATATGCGTGAGGAGATGCAGGATCGCTTGTGGCCTACGATTACAACCGATGGTTGGAAAAACAAGAGTCTGAAAGCGGCACGATTCATGATGATGGGCACCAACAATCGCTCCATTTTTGAAGGCATGATGGCGGGGCTTGCGTTTGCCAACGCGATTGGTGCCGAACGCATTTATAAGCGCATTCACGAGCTCTCGAAAATCAGTTTCGCACGGGCGAGCAAGCTGCCATACTTGAAGATGCTGACGCCAAACGATGACCGGATGTTTGGCAGTCTGGTTACCTTTCAAATGAACATTGAACACTCAAAACGCTTCGCAGCGGCTTGCGCGAAGAAGCGAATCTGGATTGCTGGTGGCGACCGGCAGAGGATTGCTACACACATCCACACTCGTCCGCAGGACATCGATTTGTACTTCGCAACGCTCGAAGAGACCAGTAAGGCATGAGCTCTGCGTTCGGGCTTGATTTTGGTACAACCAACTCGTCGATAGCTTGGGTGGGGCCGGAGGGAGAACCGCAGCTTGCGAATTTCCCCACGGCCAATGGCTTTACGGAATCATATCGTTCGTTGCTTTATCTGGAACTGGAAAAGCTGGCGGGCCGCTCTACCATTAAAAGCTATAGCGGGCCGCGCGGTATGGAACGCTATCTTGAAGCAGAGACGAAGGGGCGGCTCATTCAATCGATGAAGTCATTTCTGGCGTCGAAGACACTGATTTCGACAGAAGTGTTCAACAAGGCTTTCACTCTGGAAGAGCTGATTGCTGCCATCCTGCGTGACATCAAAGCCGAAGCAGAGAAGCAGTGTGACGAGAAGATTTCGACCATTGTTGTGGGGCGGCCGGTGCGCTTTGTTTCGGCTGATACCAAGGATGACGATACTTACGCTTTGAGCCGTTTGCGCGAGGCACTGAAGCTTGCCGGCTTTGGGCGCATTGTGTTTGAGATGGAGCCGATGGGCGCGGCGTTTCACTATGAGCAAACCATTGACCACGACGAACTGATTCTGATTGGCGACTTCGGCGGTGGCACCAGCGACTTTTCGCTGCTTCGGGTAGGCCCAACCTATCGTGCGATGACCAGCCGCGGGAAAAGCTTATTGGGCAATGAAGGTGTTGGGTTGGCCGGTGACGCGTTTGATGCGCGGATCATTCGCAATCTGGTTTCGCCGGCGCTGGGGATGGGCACGCAGATCCGGTCGTTCAATAAAATGCTGCCGGTTCCGAGTTGGGTTTATAACAAGCTGGAGCGCTGGCATCATCTGTCGTTGTTGCGGACGCGGGACACTATGCGGATGCTGGAAAGTGTGCGGGTGCAGGCGGTAGAGCCTGAGCGCATTCAAGCGCTGATGGATTTGATTGAGGCTGATCTGGGGTTTCCGCTGCATCGTGCGGTGCAGGCGTTGAAGGTGCAGTTATCGGCATTTGATAAGGCGACATTCGACTTCGATGAAGCGGGTGTGGAGATTCATTCGAAGGTGGAGCGAGCTGAATTCGAAGGCTGGATTCAGGAAGAGCTTGGGGCAATTTCGGCGTGTGTGGACCGGTTGATGGCGAAGACTAAGATTGCCGCAGGTGCCGTGGATCGCGTGTTTTTGACGGGTGGCAGTTCGTTTGTGCCGGCGGTGCGAGAGATTTTCGAGAGCCGCTTTGGGGCAGGGAAGATACAGGCGGGCAATGAGTTTACCTCAGTTGCGAGAGGGCTGGCGTTGCGGGCGGCGCGGCTGTAGGCTTGACTTAGCTAAATAAGAGAACTAATCTAATTTCATGCAGGTAAATGTCCATGAAGCGAAAACGCAGTTGTCTCGCCTTCTCGAGCTTGTGGAGAGCGGAGAAAGTGTGGTGATTGCTCGTCAGGGCGTTCCGGTTGCTGAGCTTGTACCAGCAAGAAAAAAACTCGGTTTGCCATTTGGAATTGCCAAGGACGCGCCACTTGTGGCTTCAGGCGATTCCTGGTGGAAACCATTGACCGACAAAGAAGCAGATGCATGGATCGATGGTAAGTGAAGGTTCTCGCTGACACACATACGCTGGTTTGGGCATTGACTGAGCCGAAGCTTTTAAGCCGCAAGGCGCATAAGTTGCTATCAGGCGCCGAGGTATTGGTAAGTGTTGCGAGTCTTTGGGAACTAATTCTGAAGAAAGACAAGAAAGACGCGCTGCTTTCCGACCCTTTGCCATGGTGGGACAAATATGTTGTTCGAGCGGGCATTCCAACGCTGGCAATCCGTCAGTCACACATCATGGAAATTGCACTTTTGCCGGAGTTCCATAAAGACCCGTTTGATCGGATTTTGATAGCTCAGACGAAG
>JBBRJC010000651.1:0-2495 GCA_038220135.1 Bryobacterales bacterium
TCTCAATCTGGAGGGTCGCGTAGTCCTGCATGAGTATGACCCAATGTCCGATCGCGACGGTTCGGTGTTGCAATTAATTCTTACCGCGCCTGTGGTTGTTGCCAGTTGGATCAGTCTTCAATATTATGCGTCGACTGTGAATAATCAGCTTTTCGGCAGCGGCAATAAAGTGCTTCACAATGTTGCCGGCAGGTTCGGGGTATGGGAAGGCAATGGCGGCGATCTAAGAACCGGGCTTCCCTTGCAATCACTACATAACGGCACGAAATGGATGCATCAACCGCTGCGGTTGCAGGTCTTTCTGGATTCGCCTCGTCAGCGAATCGAAATGGTCTTGAACGCCAACCCGGGAATCCGAAACCTCTTTGAAAATCAATGGATTCACCTGACTGCTATAGAAAGCGATTCTTTTTATGCCTATCGTGGCCCTTCGCGATGGCATGAAACCGGCCCCCCTGCAGCTTAGCTGCAATTAGAAATCTTAAAGACAAAGCAATTCGCTTCAAAGGAGCAAAAGTAAATTATGGCAATGAAACAGTCCCTGCCAACCGTTATCGAATTTTGGGATAACGTCGTCGATGAATTCGATTCGATCTACACGGGGAAAGATAAAAGCCCACTGATGAAGTGGGCGAATGAAGTGTTCCGCAAAGACATTTACCAGCGACGCCAGTGGACCCTTGATCGCTTGGGAAATCTCGCGGGCAAGTCGGTGCTGGATGTTGGCTGCGGCCCGGGCCGCTTTTGCAGCGACTACGTGAAAGATGCGTATGCCTCACGTGTACTCGGGATGGATACTTCGCCGAAGATGTTGGAGCGTGCCAGACTGGTGACGAAACAAGAGGGAACGGCCCATGCTTGTGAATGGGTGCTGAGCGATATCCTCGACTATAAGGGCAGCGAGAAATTTGATGCCAGTGTGGCGATGGGCTTCTGGGATTACATTGAAGAGCCAGATGGCCACCTCATCAAAATCCGCGAGCAACTCAAGCCAGGCGGGAAGCTTTTGTCTTCGTGGCCGGTTTTGTGGAGTTGGCGTGTTCCAATCCGGATTGTGCGTTTGCGCTGGTTGCGCGGTTGCCCTTGCTTCTTTTTTACGCACGGACAATTGTTGAAAATGTTTGATCGCACAGGTTGGAAGGTAACCCGCATTGAACCGGTGGGGAAACTCTTTCTTATAGAGTCAGTGCCGAAATAGGCTTCAACCCAGAGGCCAACCCCATTGTTGGTACTTCGGATTACTTGGCCGTGCTGATTCATACTGACAGACCCTCGGCGCTCACCAAAACTTGACCACTTGTGCTCAATTAGAGTTGACCAGCCCAGGAGGCGCCCCTTGGCCCGTAAGGCGTAGGTGGGCAAGATGTTATCATCCCCGGCCACGCCGGGTTGGTGGTTCGTTTCTCGTGAGCATACCCGGGTAATTTCTCGCGAGCGCCGAAGGACAGACTGTAGATCATCTGGAGAAGGGGATTTGTCGATCACTAAAGATACCGATTTTTAGTGAAAAATCTAAGTGGTTTACTTTATTCAAGATGTGGGTTGTGGTGGACGATATGTTGAGTAATGAGAGGGTAGGTGTGATTTGACGCAGTGGACAATTGGAATATCGACATGACAAACAATCTCAAACTCGAAGGGACAATTTCAAGGATAGGCATGATCCCGGGTATTTTCTATGTGGTGGCGCGCGAAGATCGACGAACTTATGGAATCGTTCTGGGCCGGATTGAGGGGTATCGTGGGGAGACATTCAAGGAATGAGGGATCAAGCTCGGTGCACGGGTACGTTTTGGTACCACGGGTGATCCGCCGATTGTTACCAATGCCGAAGTTATTCGGGGTTAGTTTGCTTGAAGTTTGGGAAGGCGTCCCTATCTACCCCTCGAAACTTGGTACCATTTGGCCAATGTCTACAAAAGCTACAGTATTCAATAATGGTCCTCTGCGGATTGAAGGCGACTTCACGCTGGTTGACGCAAACGGAAACGCATTCGGCCTGGGTGGACGTACTGCCATTGGAATTTGCCGCTGCGGTCTTTCAGCCAACAAGCCGTTCTGCGATGGTTCACACGCCCGTCAAGGGTTTCAGTCGGTTTGCGAAGCCAGGGAATTGCCTCCGCCTCCGCCGAAACCGTAATTCATTTTTCTAATTTACTGGGCCGCCGCTTGATTGTGGCGGCTCTTTCTTTTTGGTTTCATCATGTCACGCATACTCTTATTTCTGCTTCCTGTTTCACTGTTCGCTCAATCTTCGCTTTATGAAGAAGACCTTCAAAAAGCCCGGCCTTATCGGGAAGATGGCTACCGGCAACTATTGAAGTTCGTGGATTCGCAATCGCCTTTTGCAGCGCTGCTGCAACAGTTCAAACAGAAGATTGGCTATCCGCCTGTTGGGTTTCTGGACAAACCTGCATTGCGTTGCGAGCTTGCCGGACAGGACCATATTGCTACGTATTCCCGTTGCTGGATTACTGTTGCACCGGGTCTGGAAA
>JBBRJC010000652.1:0-2465 GCA_038220135.1 Bryobacterales bacterium
GGTCGACAGTTGGGTTTGGCTGGTGGAAACTGATTGGTTATTGGTAGATACCGTGGCGTTATACTCAACTGATGAAACGACTGATTCTGGCCTTTGTTGGTTGCGCCTTGTTTTGTGCGGCTGAATCGAGGGATGCCCGCACGATTATTCTAGTCCGGCATGGTGAAAAAGCTTCTCAAACAGGCGATACCAAGTTGAGTGAAAAGGGACTGGCGCGGGCCCTGGCATTGGCGGAATCACTGCGCGATATCCATCTGCAAAAAATATACGTTTCGCAATTTTTGCGGACTCAGGAAACCGCTGCACCAATTGCGAAACTGCAAGGACTTCGAGTAGAAACCATGTCCGCCGGATAAGCAGAGCCGAGCCAATTCGCGAGCAAGAAGATCAGGGCTGCGGTGTATTGCCTGGGAGCGGTTTTCGTCACAGAGAAAACGAGCGAAGGCATTCACTGCGGGGCGTTTACACAAATTTGCGGACACTACCAGCTTATGGAAATACGAGGGTGAAGCAATACTCATTCAGATTTGTGATAACGTTTATTGAATATCCTCGCCATGTATTGTCATTTTGCCGATCCATCCCGCGACGTGCATAAAACACTGTTAGATATGTGTTTGTCTGGCTGTGACCTGCCTTCGCGCGCGATGGCGCGAAACTTACTGGCAGAACATCGTCTATCGGAGCAACGATACTTGGAATTTTCGCCTAACTCCGGAGACTTCACGTCTTTTGTTGCTGTGCGCAAAGCACTTGAAGAATATCAATTGAGTCATGTGCGTCCGCTGTTGAAAGACAAATTGGCACCTGTTTACGCCCGCCTCGGTAACGTGAGCAATGAAGTGAATCTTGGCCCTGATGCGCGGC
This sequence comes from Bryobacterales bacterium, assembly GCA_038220135.1. Classification (GTDB taxonomy): domain Bacteria; phylum Acidobacteriota; class Terriglobia; order Bryobacterales; family Bryobacteraceae; genus JANXSF01. The sequence goes on from JBBRJC010000652.1 coordinate 868, forward strand.
TTGGAACCGTACTGGATTTGACCGGCCTTGGCCGCGTTTATGCCGAAGCAAAGTCAACATTCAAAATGCCGCAGTTCAGCACTTATGAAGTTACCGATCCCAGCAGTGGAACACAAATCAACGACTTTCTGGCTATCCAGTTCAGCAATCCAGTTCGGCGAGAAGCTTTTTTGGAGGCAATATTCAAGGCTCTTGCACTATATCGCCGACAAATTGAGTTGCGAATTCTTCCAACGTGGGCAGTGGAATGGAATTCCATTGTTCAATATCTTGATTCCAACGCGCCGAAGTCCTGGTTGCAGGCCGTTGGCGTTCCGAAAGATAATCCGGTTTGGCTTACTGTGATTTCATATCCTGTCAGCCGCCTCCAATCCAGTAATGTGAAGCTGGTGCGTCCGACGCAACTGGACGCGGGATGGTATGCGCATCATTTCCCGTCTCCGCCGCAAGTAGCGCCTGCAAAAGGAGGTCACACAATGTTCCTGGATTTATGTGACGGACGGCAGGCCTTTCCGCCTCCAGTCTCTGAGTACATTCATGAACAGGTTGACTTCAGAATAGGAGACTGGGTTTCTGGAGGTAAGCTTTTAGGGTTCTCCGTGCAATCAATAAGTGGTGCATTGGACAAGCAGCGACGGCAACACCTAGGTTTTCTTGAAAGTGTTTATGGGAGAGAAGTAAAGGCGTGGATGCCGGACGATGTATAAAAATATAATGCAAACGATATAAAGGTGTGATATTATGAATCGTGAGGTTTGGGAATTTCTGCGTGAAGGCAGCCACCGGGTGATCGGCGAATGGTTCGACCATGCCAATATTTCCATGCAGGAGCGGGCAAAATTGGATAGCTGCCTTGACCGGTTGAGATCCCTGGACTTCGCTTTGGTTAGCCACAAATTGCTTGCGGGACCATTGAAAGGTGGAATGAAGCTGTACAAATTAAGACTTCGGTGCCAAAACCGGGAGCTACGCCCGTTTTTGTGCCGTGGTCCAGTTGGCGATCCGAACGGCTACACACTGCTTCAAGGGGCGATCGAAGTGGGCAAGCATCGGCTTGAGCCTACGAATGCGGAAGATCAGGCTGCGGTGCATCGTGGGGATCTAATCAAGAATCCAAAATGGCGGGAATTGTATTGAGATGAGCGACGACAATTTGAAAGTTCGGCGGGAGCAATTGCGGCTTCAACTAATGGACTTGGCATACCGTGATTCATACGCCGACAGCGTGCTTTTCGAAAACGTTTCAGCGCAGGTGCAGGCACTTCGTCGGCAACGTGGAATTACCCAGGAGAAATTGGCGGAACTAATCGGGTCAAAACAGCCTCGAGTCTCGAATGTAGAATCGCCGAAGGTTAAGGATAGTGAGTGGCCCAATTGGGAAGTGGATACGCTCAATCGAATTGCGCATGCGCTGGGGACGCGGTTGAAGATTACCTTTGAGTCTTACGGATCCTTGGTGAGCGAATTGGGCACCATGACTTCGGAGTCGCTGCGGATACCTGACTATGTAGATGACTCGGTTATTTTTCCGTTGCCGTCTGTGCCGGCGCCTGACCGGGAGGCTCCGGAGCGGACGCGCTGGATGCAGGAGCTGATGA
>JBBRJC010000653.1:0-2424 GCA_038220135.1 Bryobacterales bacterium
ACAGCCACACCAGCCGCTTTCCATTTTGTCTGCGCGATCAGATTCAACGCATCCGCATCCAAAACGGTAACCGGCGCATAAGCTTCCAGCAGTAGTTCAACCAACCTCGCAGCCTCCGCCGAAGTCCCAAGGCCTGGTCCAATGGCCAAAACATTTTTGCCCGGTAATGATTTAGGCGCATCCCATAGCGAATGGGTCATCAATTCCGGTGCCAGTTCGTCGCTTTCCGATGCCACGGTCACCAAACCCGCACCAGCACGCAGCGCGGCCAATCCTGCCATCTTCACCGCGCCAGATTTTCCTGTTGCTCCACCAACCAAAAGTACGTGCCCAAAAGTCCCCTTATGCGCCCCCCTCGGCCTTGCACCAAACAAAGTTGAGAAATCAGAAGCCTCGCAACAAGCCACATCACTTTGCACCAATTGTTCCGGAGTTCCAATCGGCACCACCACCAATTTGCCGATCCGGTTACAGTTCGGTGGAAGCACATGACACAGCTTCGACGCCGTAAAAGTAACCGTCAAATCAGCCCGCGCAATGGCGCCTTCACTCGCACCGCCATCGCTCGCCATACCCGAAGGCACGTCAACAGCAACCACTCTCGCCAGCGGGAATCCACTGTTCATTGCATCAATCGCAACCAGCGCCCGGCCTCGTGCCGCCCCCGTCAAACCAGTTCCCAAAACAGCATCAACCACAATCGTTGACAATGCCGCAGCAGTTGGAATTTCCGGCTCAATAAAAACACCGGCAGCCCCAAGCATTTGGAAATTCGCAAGAGCATCGCCCCGCAAATCGCCCGGCTCACAAAACAACACCACCGTTAAATTCACTGGCTGATGCCGCACAAACAGCAGCCGCGCAATCGCCAACCCATCGCCCCCGTTGTTCCCCTTACCACACAAAACAATAATGCGATGCCCGCGAAGCGATCCGAAATACTGCACCATCTCTTCCACCACTCGATGCGCCGCATTCTCCATCAGCAATAAACCTGGAATACCCAGCTCAACAGTACCCTGGTCAACCCCACGCATCGCCCCAGCAGTAAGCACCTTCATCACCTGCGCTCCGTCACTAACTTCTCCAGATCGCGAAGCCTGCCCGTTGGCCCCATCACAATCAAATGCTCCCCGGCCAGAATCAGCTCTTGCGCCGGCGGATTGAAGATCATCTCCCCATCAACGCGGCGGATCGCCAGCACGATCACACCCCAGTCCCGCCGCAGTTGCCCATCGCCCAAAGACTTATTCACAAAATCCGACGAAGCGGCAACTTCCATCTGTTCTATCTGAACGTCAAGGCCTGTATTGGTTGTGGCAAAATCCAGAAACTCATGCACGTGCGGCCGCATCAACGATTGCGACATGCGCGAACCTGCAGTGGCAAACGGAGCGTAAATCACATCAGCACCAGCGCGCTTCATCTTCGTCTCGGCCTCTTCTTCACTCACTCGTGTGGCCACCCGCAATTGCGGATTCAGGCTCTTGGCAGATAGAACCAAAAACAGATTATCGGCATCGGTACCTAACGTCGAAATCAGCCCATGGGCCCGGTCAATGCCAACATCGCGAAGCGTTTCATCGCGCGTACATTCCGCCTGTACTGCAAGCATCCCCGCACGCATCGCCATCTCAACTTTCTCTTCACTACGGTCAACAACAATGAACGAAGCACCCGCGCTTGCCAACTCCCGCGCCGCGCCCCGTCCCACTCTGCCGTATCCGCAAAGAATGTAATGATTTTTCAGCTTCTGAATCATTTTCCTCGCTCTCCGTTTTTCGAAATAGTTCGCATGCTCCAGCTCCAGCAGCGTCTGCGTCAACGTCCCCATCGCCAGCAACAGCGTTAAAACGCCAGTCACAATTACAAAAATATTGAAGGTGCGGCCAGCCCGGGAAAGCTCATGCACTTCCCCGTAGCCGATGGTTGTAATCGTGCCCAGCGTGAAATAGAAAGCGTCAAAAGGCGGGTACTTTTCGATCACTACGAAACCACAAGTACCAATGGCCAGAATTGCCGCAACCACACCGAAGATAAACAGAACCCGCCGCCACAGGCGTTGAATCTGCTGCACGTCAGCTCCTTCGAATCAGCAACAAAGTCAAATCGTCTCGCGACTCCGGACAGTGCGTCCACAACTCCACGGCATCAGATATCTTGTTCAAAATCTCTGCTCCCGATAGTTCCACATTGCGCACCACAACATCGGCCAAACGGTCTTCGCCAAACATCTCATCGTACGCATTCTCAGGCTCGGTCACGCCGTCGGTATACAACAGCAACATGTCGCCAGCCTGCATCTTTATGCGGCTTTCCGTATACTTCGCCCACGGAAACAAACCCACCACCATGCCGTTCACTTCCAGCTTTTCCACCTTCCCATCACGAATCAACAAAGGCTGCAAATGCCCCGCATTGGTG
>JBBRJC010000654.1:0-2394 GCA_038220135.1 Bryobacterales bacterium
GGTGTTGAGCCTATATCATTCTGACCGCGATGTGTTCACCCGGGATCACTTGCGCATTCTTCAATCGATTGCTCCGAAAGTAGCGCAGTCGATTGAAAACGCCTTGAAGTTTAAGCAGGCCGAAGCATCGGCTACCACCGATTATCTGACCGGGTTGCCCAACAGCCGCAGTTTGTTCCTGCATTTGGAAAGCGAAGTGGCGCGCTGCCGCCGCCTGAATCTGCAGTTGCAAGTCATGGTTTGCGATCTGGATGGTTTCAAGATGGTGAACGACCGCTTTGGCCACCTGGAAGGCAACAAAGTATTGAAAGCTGTGGCCGAAAAATTGCGTCTCAATTGCCGCGAGTACGACTATGTAGCGCGCATGGGCGGTGATGAATTCGTGATTGTCATGCCTGGAACGCGTGGCGGACCGCCGCAAGCGCGTCATATGCATTTGGCCCAACTGGTTGGTCAGGCGGCAAGAGAAGCGGTAGGTGAGGAATGCCTGTCGCTTAGCGTCGGCGAATCCTATTATCCGCAGGATGGCGATAATCCCGAAACACTGATTGCCGAAGCTGACAAGCGCATGTATGTAGCCAAGCAAAATTCTCCGTTCCGTCAACGCCGTGGTTTGACAGCACGGGATCCAGTAAAGGCAACGGTGACAGCGGCCGTAAATTCCAAGGATTGGAGTCCGGCGATTCCGACACGATAACAAGTTTCCCTCAGAAGAGAGGCCTCTCCTTAGTGCTCCGTTCCGGGGCTCTCTTCATCAAACTGACGCCCTCGTTTTCCGCTCTTTAGGGAGTGGTGTGACGGGGGCATTTTTTTGCGTGGACGGCTGTGGAAAAAAGGGCAGTGCGCAACAGGGGTCTCAACGCTTATCCTGATAGGTGCTGGACTGCCTCCGGGCGCGTTGTACCCTTGTGGGTCCATCCTTGGCGCCCGGAGATTTTTTCCGATGCAAAATCTTCACCTGTTTGGCCCAATCGGCGCATAATGAGGTGGAGTGGGAGCATAATAGATAGTCGTGGACTCTCGATTCCTTATTTCGCGTCGTACTCTGTTTGGCGCAGCGGCAGCGGTGATGCCCGTATTACAAGGGCAAGAAGCCGCTTATACTGGCGTTAAGTATCGCCGCTATTCGAAATGTCTGCCCGAATATTTAAAAGAAATTTCGGCTGTTTCGTCTAAAATGCGGCTTGCCGAACTCGCCAAATTGTCTACTCCGGAATTGATCGTGGAGCGGCAAAAATGGGCGAGGCAGACGTTTTGGCGGCTCATTGGTGGCGGCTACGAAAAGACTCCACTGAATGCTAAGGTGATTGGAACCCTGGAACGCGATGGTTACCGTTTGCAAAAGGTGACCTATGAGAGCCGGCCTGGTTTTCACATAACAGCAAATCTGTACATCCCATTGCGGTCTCGTCGTCCTTTTGCCGGAATCCTATTTCAGATGGGCCACTCACCCAACGGAAAAGCTGCTCCCCTATATCAACGTTGCTGCCAGGCACTCGCGAAACTTGGGTATTTGGTGTTGGCTTTTGATCCGATGGGGCAAGGCGAACGCATCTACTATCCCGACGCGAGCTTGCACCGTTCCCGTCTCGGTTCGCCTGACGAAGAGCATTCCGCCGCTGGAAAGCAACTGATGTTGGTTGGGCACACATCGACCAAATTGCAGTTGTGGGATGCAGTGCGCAGCTTGGACTATTTGGCATCGCACCCACTGGTGGACCCGAAGCGGCTTGGATCGACTGGTCAATCTGGCGGAGCTACGTTGACAATGTTTCTGGCCTGTTGTGATGACCGTTTGAGCGCGGCAGCGGTGATGAGTGGGAATACGGAAAACTTTGCGTTGCCCGATTTCCAAGCACCCGGATCGACTGACGATGCCGAGCAGAATTTTATCAATGCGGCCCCTGTTGGTTTTGATCGCTGGGATACACTATATCCATTTGCTCCCAAACCATTGCTTGTGAGTGTCAGCGATAAAGATTTTTTTGGAACTTATTCTCCCGATTATGTTGAAAATAGCTGGACAGAATATCAGCGTTTGAAGAAGGCTTACCAGGTGGCAGGTAATCCGGATAATTTGCATTGGAATTCGTCTCCATTACCCCACTCGCTGGCTTATGATTCTCGATTGGCGATGTATAACTTCTTTCAAAAGGCGTTGCGTAATACCGAACGTGTGATTACAGAGGAGCCGGCTACCAAGCCGGAAGCGGATGAAGTGCTTTGGGCAACTGAATCGGGTAACACTGTGAAATCGCTAGGAAGTATAACGCCGTTTCAAATCGCGCAAAAGCAGATAGGCCGCGCAGTGCCACAACCGCTGGAGCGTTTGTTGAAAATCGACAGGGCGCTGGGTGCGCGGGCGACGGTGTTGAAGCGTGTCCCTTCCAGCAG
>JBBRJC010000655.1:0-2365 GCA_038220135.1 Bryobacterales bacterium
GTCGATAGCGACAACTCTCTTGCCCAAGGATGCCAAGTATCTCGCTGCGTTAGCAACAAGCAGGCTCCGTCCTGTCCCACCTTTGTACGAATAAAATGTAAGGGTTTCCACTTCAAGTACTCAATAGATCGGAAGCGGCGACCCTTGATCGTAAAACTGCCTGGAAAAGCGTAGGAGTTCCTCGATTCCGTACTTAGCAGACACACGTGGATATCTTGTTGCCATTGAGCGTTCTTCCGATTTGATAAATGAAGCGGCTTGCCTTCCTAGCTTGGTCAAGTCGGCGCGAATAGAAACACTGGCACCATTCTCAGACATGAATTTCGCTACAAGTTCCTTCGCCCGTTGAAATTCATGTGCCGCTATGGCTGCGCTAATAGCGCCACGCCGGGCGATTGCGCCTTCCGCGTTTGATGGAGGGAAAAGGCTGGCGATTCGTTCTTCAAGCAACGACACGTCAAGATATGCAAGCCGCGCCCCAGGCGCACCGATCTCATCGAGAACCTCCGCTCTTCGGATGGCTTCAGTGACCAGCGGATATAGTGTTGCTTTGTCCATAAGATGCTAAATGCTAAATAAGTGTCATGCGCGAACGTGGTGGCTGGAGTTCGACGACGCACGCAGCTTTCTTGCCCGGCGTCTGGCATTTGCTAACTTGATCAATCTTTTCGCGCATACGGCGGCCAGATTTGTCGATTGTATCCACGCCGCTGACTTCCAAAGAAACAAGATTATTGTCTTGATCAACCAGCAGCCAATCTGCAAACTCTAAACGCTGCAGCCTTCTGCAAACAACCCAGCCATGGGCGACGTGCGCAAAAGCAAGGGCTACAGCTTCGGCTGTGTCTTCCGTAACTCTGTGGAAATCGATTTGAGTGGCAGCTTCAATAGGAACTGCTAGCCAGTGCAGCGTGCTTGTTCCTGATCGATCCTTTGCGGAGAGGCTCAGTTGCACACCAGATTTGTGGCCATGACGTCCAAGGCCAATCGCCGAGCGGTAAGCGTATTCGGACACAGTACTCTTGGCCAAGAACGGATGCATTTCTCCTAATCGCGTTAGATCTAACTTCATGTCGCTAATATCTTAACAATTTTACAGTCTCTTGCGTGCTTTCAGTCGGCACATTCGCAAAAATCCATTCGAAATACCTGTTCACTGGGGCGTAGGAAAGCTGACCAGCCGTTGCAACTGCCCACAGGCAGCGTAAATATCCTGGCCTCGTGCTTTTCGCACGTAGCATAATGTTGCCTGCATGACGATCTTTTGGAACGCCGCCACGCGCTCCGGTTGCGGTGCAACATACGGTATGCCTGGCCCGGGGTTCAGTGGGATCAGGTTCACCCGGCAATCCAGGCCTTTAATGAGTGCCACCAGGCGTTCGGCGTCTTGATCGGTGTCATTCACGCCGCCCAGCAAAACATATTCGAAGAAGATTTTCTCTTTCGCCCGCAGCGGAAATTGGCGGCATGCTTCAATCAATTCGGCCATGTGCCATTTGTTGGTGATCGGCATAATTTCACGCCGCTGTTCTTCGCTGGACGCATTCAGACTCACGGCCAGCCGCGGCCTAATCGCAGCTTTTCCCAACTCTGCCATCTTCGGAATCAGTCCGCTGGTGGATAGTGTAATGCGCCTCTCCACCAAACCTATGCCGCGCGGATGTACCAGAATGCGCGTGGCTTTCAGCACATTTTCCAGATTCATTAACGGCTCGCCTTGGCCCATCAAAACGATGTTCATCGGCCTTATGCGGGGCTCTAAACTGTGCCGCGAAATCACGTGCATCACCTGGCCAACGATTTCTGCAGCTGTCAGATTTCGCTCCAGTCCCATGAGTGCGGTGAGGCAAAATTTGCAATCAACGGGACAGCCCACTTGCGAGGAAATACATACGGTGTCGCGATCATCTTCGGGAATGAAAACGGTCTCGATCGTCTTGCCATCTTCTAGTTGCAACAGGTATCGGACGGTGCCGTCGATCGATTCAAAACGGCTTGCCTCTTGAAGATGCCCCAAAGCAAGGGCGGTGAATGTGTGGCGTAAACGGTTTGGCAATTCTGCGATACGACGGCCATAGATTTCTTCGAAAATTTGCTGCGCCCAATACGGCTTCACACCGTCGCCCAATGCGCCGTGCAGTTCTTCGAGTTCTAATCCAAATAATGCCACAGACTCTATTGTCGCTGATGTTTGGCTTATCGCCGGGATTCTGCTTCGTGTTCGGCTTCCATCAGGTTCGTAAGAATGTTGTTGATGCGGGTTAGATGTCCCTCGCCCTTCGATTTCAACCAATCAAGAACTATTGGATCCAGGCGTACGCTCACCGCTACCTTTCGTTGCACTTCACGCAAACGCACCATGTTC
>JBBRJC010000656.1:0-2350 GCA_038220135.1 Bryobacterales bacterium
ATACTGCGCAGCATAGGTGTATTGAATATTTGCCGTCGTTGATTGGCTCAATTGATAGTCCAGCCGGCCAAAGGAAACCAGTGGATTGTTCTTCTGATTAAACTGGCCTTGCTGGCTGGCAATGTCCGCCGGTATAGCAACCGCCGGCGTGGCAAACTTTACTGTATAAGGAATGGTGACAAGGTTCTTTTCGATAGCTGCAAAGAAGAACAATTTGTCCTTGCGAATCGGCCCACCCAGCGATCCGCCAAACTGGTTTTGCGAGTTGCTGCTGCTGTCGTTGCCGAAGGCATCAGGCGACGTCATTGAGCCATTGCGATTTGCATAGAATCCGGCCCCGTGAAAATTGTTTGTACCCGATTTTGTGACCACATTCACATACCCTGAATTGGTCCGCCCAACTTCAGCCGAAGCACCATCGCGCACCACTTGAAATTCGCGAACCGCGAGTTGCGGAAAGAAGTAAGCAGATTCGTTAGGACCGCCACCGCGCTGCCCGCCCTGAAGTGAATCGTTGAAATCCACGCCGTCTACAGAGATGTTGGAATTGATCGATCGCTGCCCGTTAACAACAATGCCATAGCGGTTACCTTCCTGCATCACGTTCGGGCTTAGCTGAATAAATTCAACAAAATTGCGTCCGCGAATCGGCAGGTTCTCGATTGCCCGTTCGTTGATCAGCGTGCTGTTGTTTGTATCAGCCTGGTTAACGATTTCCGCGAATGCTTCAACATTTACTGCGGTGTTCACGGTAGCTACTGCCAGCGAAATTGTCAGCGATTTAGTTTCGCCAACCAGCGCTTCAATATTGCTTGACTTAGCCGCGCCAAAACCAGAGGCCGAAACTTCAATTATGTACAGGCCAACAGGCATGGAGCTGAAGCGGAACTTGCCGTCGCCAGTGGTGCTGGTCTTACGGCGAAAACCGGTTTGTGTTTCCGTTGCATTAACTTCGGCGGCTTGAACTGCGTTTCCCGAAGGATCCAAAACGCGGCCTTCAATTGCGGACTTGCCTGTCTCTGCTTGAGCCCACATGGTGAGCGGCGACGCAATGAGCAGAGCTAAAACGGTGATGCTTTTGAACAAGAGGAATCTCCCTATAAATTGGACACGAGTGCTTAGAAACGAGTGTAACGAGAGATTGTAAACACTGAATGACAGTGGGATGTCGATTTGGAATCGATGCTAAGCTTGCACCAGATATGAAAGCTCTGGAATCTTCTCAACGTGGTGCCGCATGGCTATTGCAGCATTTGAATCAGGATGGCATCATGCAGGGCGGCAACGATTTGCGAGCCTACTACAAAACCCCGGCGGCTTTGGTTTTGAGTGGTCACCTGGTCGAAGCCGAGCGAGTTCTGGACTACATTTCGGAAAACCTGCTGCAGCCCGATGGCGATCTAAATGGCGCAGGCGTCCCCTGGTTCGGCATCTACCGCACCTACGCGCATTCGTGGATTTGCTGTGCGGCAATGATGCGCGGCCGCTTTGAATTGGTCCGCATGCTGAAAGGCTTTCTGGCCACCTATCACGACCCCGCCAGTGGTGCCTTCTTCGCCGATGCCGCGCGCAGCAAGCAGGAAATAATGACCAGCAGCATGGCCGGATTAGCTTGTTTGTGGGCCGGCGATCAGGACCGCGCCCTCGCCGTCGGGCATTGGTTGAAAGTGCTGTTGCAAGCGCAGCCAGACCTGCGCCGCGGCTTATACACAACCTGGCGCGACGGGGCGTTGGTGGTCGATTTTCCGCAAGCAGACGCCCCCCGTTTCCTGGTCGATTCCTCAAAGCCGCAACAGAAATATTTCCAATACGGCATCAGCGCCGCACTGTTGTCGTCATTGGCTGCAGCCACCGGCGATGATCATTGGCTTCTATCAGCTCAGGAATTTCTTGCGGCCAGTGCCTATGCCTACGATGATCGCTACAGCACGCCCCAAAGCGGCAAAATAGGCTGGGGCGCCGCATGGACCTACCGGCTTTCCCGGCGCGAGCAAGACCGTGTGTTGGCAGCAACAGTTGTGGAAGGTTTGGCAGCAATGCAGAATGGTGATGGCTCATGGATTGCAACCGGCGCCTATGGCGGTGAGCGGGCCGATGCCGATAGTGCCGTGATCGACATCACCGCCGAATTCACAGCATTACAGGCTGCCATAGGCCTTGCGATTCCCGGTCACAGATAGTTCTACGAAATATTTTCAACGTTTTCAGTCCAACTTGCCTCCACCAGCTTGAAACCCGATTTCGACGTGCTAGAGTGGAATCAGAAAAAGGCAGCCCGCCGTGGCTGTCTTTTTTGCGTTCGAAGGCCCTCGAACGAACAAACTTAAATTTTAGGAATTCCACCATGTCA
>JBBRJC010000657.1:0-2345 GCA_038220135.1 Bryobacterales bacterium
CGCCATTCATAGGAAGAAGGAAAATTTGCGGCTTGGTTTCAACTTGCGCCAGAAACGCGATCCGGTCCCCAGAAGGCGACCATCGGGCGGAGCTAACACCGCGCCGGTCGCGCACCAGAGTGCGTTGCAACTTGGTGGTTGGGTCAATAAGCACAAGTTGCGCATCGTTACGATTTTCTTCGAAGTTCGCGCGCGAAACAATCACCAGAATCGACGCCCCGTTGGGCGCAATTTGCGGATCGGCGAGCCGCACAATGCGGCCCATATGTTCTTGAGTGAGGCGTTCGGCAAAGACGGGGACGAACAGAGAAAGAAGCAGCAGGAAACGCATGGCGGTAAAGCCTCCTTGAAGCGATTGATCTGGAGATTGTAGCAGCAAATGCGCAGCAATTGGGGCTTGCGGCTTAGTTCAAAGAAGAACTCAAGGATTACAAAACATCAAAAGGAATAATTCATTTTCCGAAGCACAAGTTGCTGCCTGTGGCACTAATCAAGAAAATCACTCTCCAAATCCTCAGAATTCCAGCTTCATACCGAATTGCATCTCCCTCGCCCGCCCAGCCGATATGATACTTCCAAAGCGCGGCGAGGTTATATTCACGGTCGCCGCAGGCTGGTTAAAATTGGCGCGATTGAACAAATTGAACGCCTCCCACCGGAACTGCAAATTGAAGCGGTTCTCTTTGCCGAAACGCGTGTTCTTACCAAATCCTAAATCGGTCGAAGCCAAACCGGGACCAGTAAGAACATTGCGGCCCTCTGTACCAAACCGCAGCGAACCCACCGGCAAATTGACGAAGGCACTATCGGCTGTATTGCAAGCCGGATTCCTGTTGTCGATCACGTAGCAAGCCGGATTGCGCGTATTGTAAGCGGGCTTCCCTACTAAGTCGGGCCGGTCAGTCAGGCCGTCGCCATTCACGTCCCCAGACATTGATGCGGTGTATGGAAAACCGCCCTGCATCGACGCAATGAAACTAACCTCCCAACCACCAACCACTTTGTTCACCACAGGCCCGGCACTTGTAAGCATCTTCTTGCCGGTGCCGAATGGCAATTCGTAAACCGAACTCAGCACCAATCGGTGACGGACATCGAAACCAGAACGAGCGCGAGAGGAAGCAGCCCGGTTTCGTTCATCGCCGCTGCCACTGAATCCACCACCACGATCGCCACTGCCGCGCTCACTCGAAAGATCGATCGATTTCGCGTAGGTATATGCAATCAACGTGGTCATCCCTTTTCCACCACGGCGCACGGCCTTCACTTGCAGGGAATTGTAGCTGGACGTCACATACGGATCCATGCTCAGCGCAGTGCCCCAACCAGGGAAAGGACGGCGCGCCTGAATCGTAGCCGTTGGGCCAGGCGTAGGAATGTTGTAGAACACCAGTTCCTCCAGATTCGTACCTTTGTTCGCTACATAGCCGACATCCAAAGTGAATCGCCATGGTAGTTCGCGCTGCACCACAAAGTTCCATTGCTGCGTATAGCCTTCCTTGAAATTCGGATTGATGTTTTGGGTGCCAATGACAAGTGCTGCAGAAGCCCCGGCAAACGGATCGGCAATGTTGATTTGTGGTGTTGCCGTTGACGAAGTGATTTGCTGCGTTTCGGCAAATGGAGGCTGGCGGCGGTTGATCACAAAGTTGTTCAAGAACGATTGCGAGTTAGTGAAGTAAATGCCATAGCCGCCGCGAATTACCGTCTTCGGATTCATTGAATAGGCGAAGCCGAAGCGCGGGGCGAAATTATTTGTGTCAGCTCTATATGCAGCGCGACGTGAATCGCCTGTCAGTTTCAACACGTCGCCAATACCTGCACAGGCGCGCGTTGTGGTGGCGCAATACTTTGGATCGGCAACCAGAATTTGCGGCGTGATGCCGCTGTTGTAATCGTTCGTCAATGGCCAAAATGTGGAGCGGCGGTCCAAATTGTCCAGAAGTGGGCTCACGTACTCATAGCGAAGCCCGAAGTTTAAGGTCAGCTTGCGGGTCAGCTTCCAGTCATCCTGAACATAGTAGCCATGCCACCAGGACCGTCCTGTTTCCACGCCTTTACCAACCACGCGCGAAGCAGTGTAAGGAACCCCGAGAATAAAATCAGCAAACGGTTGCCCCGTAAAGTCACCGCGGAAATTAAAGCTGCCACGGCGCAGACCTGTGACCGGGCCTGGCGTATTCTGCTGATAGCGGGTCAATGTAAACCCGCCCTTAATCAGGTGGTTTCCACGCGTCCAGGAGAGACTGCCGGCGTAGTTGAACTCGTTGGAAATATCCTTTTGATAGTTGAAGTCACCATCTCCAAACCCGGTAAGGCTAACGTTGGTGAAGGTAAGGGAAGGG
>JBBRJC010000658.1:0-2286 GCA_038220135.1 Bryobacterales bacterium
GGGTTGTCCCACGGCATGCCCTTGAATTCCCACTGCGGGAACCACAGTTCCTCAGTTTCCCCCGCCATGCTGCGCAAATCAAAAACACCGGCGTGCGACACAAAAGCTTTGAAGCGCTGCGTGTGGCCCAACATCCAGTTCACCATATAGCCGCCGTAGGAGCCACCGGCGGCAGCGAAGCGTTCCGGATCAGCCCAATCTTTCTTCGCAATTTCGTCAACCGCGCTCATGATGTCGTCGTAAACCTTGCCGCCCCAATCGGAATTAATTTCGTCGGTAAACTGTTGGCCGTAACCGGTAGATCCACGCGGGTTGGGCATCACCACCACAAAGCCTGCGGCGGCAAACACCTGCGGATTCCAACGATAACTCCAGTTCTCGTGCCATGCACCTTGCGGACCACCATGGATCAGGAACAGCACCGGATATTTCTTCTTCGCATCAAAGCCTGTCGGCTTCAAAATGAAACTGTGAACCTTGGCGCCCTCGCCACCGATGGTATTCATTTCATCAAGTGCTGGCAATTTAAATTCACTGAGTAGCGAGTCGTTTAGGCGGCTTAAAGGTACAGGCGCGCCACCGGTTGAAGAAACCTTATACAACTCCGGTGGCCGGGACCCGCTCTGTTCCGAATAAATAAGTGACTTGCCATCGGGTGTAAAATGGGCGTCGTCGAAAGTGCTGTTGCCGCTGATGATTGAACGTGCCGCGCCGCCGTTGAGGCTGATCATCTGGATCGACTGACGGCCGCGATCTTCCACGGTATAGAACAGTCGCGCAGAATCGGGGCTCCAGGTCATGCCTGTAACGTTGCGGTCCAGAGTTTCCGTTACTTCGCGTGTGCGGCCATTGGCGCGTTCCATCACCATCAAACGCCAGCGGTCACTCTCATATCCAGCAGTACGTTGCGCAAGCCAGGTGAGGCTCTTTCCGTCGGGCGAATATTGCGGACCTACGTCTGCACCATAGCCATTGGTAACCCGTTGCGAATCGCCCCCGGTTGCCAGAACTGTATATAGATCGCTGTTGGTGCTGGTGGAAGGATCGTTGTCGCTAATCATCACATAGCAGACTTCTTGCGAGTCGGGTGCGATGGCATATCCTTCCGGACCGCCCAGCGAAAATGCAGGAACATCTTTGTTGCCCGGAGTCAGATCTTTCGGAGTCCCGCCGTCCAAATCAGCAATGAATAGATGCTTGCGCCGAGGTGATTGCCACTGATCCCAATGCCGGTAAAGCAGGCTGGTATAGCTGCGCGCCTTCACTTTGCTGGCCTTCTCTTTTTCGAGCTTTGCTTTGTTGCATTCCTCAGTCGGGCAATCAGGGAACACTTCGCTAATGAAGAGAATATGTTTGCCATCCGGAAAAACCTGAACCCCTTCGGCCTCCGTTGCAATGCTGGTAATGGCTTTGGGGTTTGCCCCGCCGGCATCCATCAACCAGATTTGTGACGAGCCGCCACGGTCGCTCGCAAAGGCAAGCGATTTTGAATCGGGGGTCCAGCGTGGGCGGTCGTTATTGCCTTGTGATGTGATCGCTTTGGGCGCGCCACCTGCCAGATCGACCAACCAAATTTGCCGGGGCTTGGTGTTCTTATCCATGTCGACGGTTTGCACGGTGAAGGCAACCTTCTTACCGTCTGGGGAAACCTGCGGATCACTGACCCGTTGGATCTTCATCATGGCATCGAACGTAAAATTCTTTTGCGCGTAGGCTGCCGAGGCAGCTAGCGCCAGGAGAAACAAATACCGCATAGCTAGTTCTATTGTAGATCGGACGGGGTGGGCCGCTGTTTTTAGGGACAAAGCTTATTTTTGAAATCATTCGCCTAATAATACTTTTCGTATTACACTCTGTATATACACCTTGCGTTACGAATGGGATGAAGTTAAGAACCGGCGAAATCAGCGAAAACACAACGGAATCTCATTTGAACCTTGCGGCCGCGGTGTTTGAAGACAGTTGCTGTTTGGTTGGCAGAGACCGTATTGATACCACGTGCGAACAAAGATGGCACGCCATTGGTGCGATTCAATTTGAACCTCAAACCGTCGCAGTGCTGATTGTTGTACACGCGTATAAGGAGAACATTCATGGGGAAGAAATCATCCGCATCATCTCAGCACGAAGAGCTGAAAAGCATGAAATCCGCAGATATCAAGAACAAGCAATTGACTGAACAAGACCGTCGGGTGCTAGGTCGGTTGGTCGAAGCACAAGATTCTGGAGACGATTCGAGAATTAACTTTGAAGACATTCCAAAGCTGACCAAATCGCAGTTGGCGA
>JBBRJC010000659.1:0-2271 GCA_038220135.1 Bryobacterales bacterium
GATGGCGAATACATTGGGTGGATCGATCGTGGAACTGAAGCTGGAATCACCTTTGCCGCCTGGTGATCTTCCTGCTGCGATTGGCGCCGACCGGATCGACATTAGCGACGATCGTCTTACCGTGAAAGCAACAGCCAGGAAGCCGGCTCGAGTGCTGGCTGAACTGGTGAAGTACATTGATCAGCAAGGCATCGACTTGGCCGATCTTCACTTGAAACGTGGCACCCTGGAAGATGTCTTTTTGCAACTTACTGGAAAGCGATTGCGCGAATGAACAAGTACATAGTCAACATTGTTACCAACCTGAAACTGACCACACGGGACAAGATGGCACTGTTTTTTAGCGCCGTGTTTCCGCTCATGTTCTTTTTCATTTTTGCCCAGATGTATGGTAGCGGCCTGGGCGGCGGCATTATCCAGGTGGTTGCCAGCGTTCTGATTATCGGCGTGCTGGGCAACGGCTTTTTCGGGGCTGGCATGCGCGCGGTGCAGGAGCGCGAAACCGGCATATTGCGCCGCTATAAAGTGGCCCCAACAACCGCTGCACCAATCGTGGTGGCGTCGCTGGTTACAGGCTGGGTGACGTACATTCCAACGGCAATCCTGATCATACTTCTAGCCCATTTTGTATACGCAATGCCGCTTCCGGAACAGGCGCTTTCGTTGGCTATTTTTATCACTTTTGCTGTCATGGCATTCCGTGCACTGGGCATGATTATTGCCAGTGTCGTGAACTCCATGCAGGAAAGCCAGATTCTGATTCAGATCCTTTATTTGCCCATGCTGTTTTTGAGTGGCGCAACTTTCCCGATCACCTTTATGCCAACGTGGTTGCAAACGGTGGCACAATTTTTGCCAGCATCGCACCTTTATACGGGCATGCAGGGAATTCTGATTCGTAAAGAGACGCTGGCGGAAAATTGGATGCCATTGTTGGCGTTGATCGCAACCATCTTTGTTGGCTCGTTTCTTGCCGTGAAACTTTTTCGTTGGGAGAAGGAAGACAAGATTCGAACCTCCGGCAAGTTGTGGTTGCTTGCGGCATTTGCTCCGTTTCTGATTCTTGGCGTCTACCAGGCATACAGCAAAGAAAGCATCGTTAAGAACAAGCAACTGACGCGTGATCTTCGCCGTAGTCATACATTTTTGATTCGTGGCGCGCGTATATTTACTGGCGACGGTAAGGTGATAGCCAAAGGCGCCATCCTGATTAAAAACGGAAAGGTGCAGGAGATTTACGAAGGTGAAGGGCCTGAGCCGAAGTCTGTTAAAGCCGACGCGATTGACGCATACGGAAAAACTGTTCTGCCGGGCTTCATCGACACGCACGTTCATTTGGGGGCCTCTGGCGGGATTCCAGAATCGTACAACAGCGATCCGAAGAAAATGAAACAGGCGGTTGGAAGAGAGTTGGCTGCCTATCTTTATTCCGGTGTCACCGCCGTCAAGAGCGTGGGTGATTCACTGGATCTGATGCAGAAACTGGCACAGGCAACGGCTAGTGGAGAGCAACTGGGGACTGAGCTTTTCTATACCGGACCTATGTTCACAACTGCTGGCGGGCATGGCACGGAGATCGTGAAATTTATTCCGGCGCAGTTCCGGGCGCAAGTGGAAGAAAGCTTGTTGCGCTTGCCCAAGACGAAGGAAGAAGCTGGGGCGATGGTTGCAGCGCTGAAGCCGCAGGGCGTTACGGGCATCAAGGCAATACTGGAATCGGGTAGCGCGGGAATGCTTTTCAACCGCATGGATACTACGATTTTCAACGGTGTGGCTGCTGGAGCGAAGGCAGCAGGATTGCCGCTCGTGGTTCATACCGGCGATGATCGCGACGTAGGTGATGCGATTGCGGCTGGTGCTGCTGGAATTGAACATGGCTCGATTCGCGACCGGATCAGCGATGAGCATTTGTCGGCGATGGCCAAGCAGGGCATTTATCTCGCGCCCACGCTTGCCATTGTTGATGCAGTGAATGCGCTGCGAGCCGGCAATTTAGATTTGTTGTCGCGGCCATTGTTTGAACAGGCGGCGCCACGTGGTTTGATTGAGGCGACCAAACGCGCGCTGGCGAAACAGCCCAAGGGCAGAGGCCCCGGGTTTGACGCTGTGTTGATCGAAGACAATACTCTACGTGCATACAAGGCCGGGGTACGCATTGTCACAGGTACAGATTCCGGCAACGTGCCGCTGATTCACGGGCCGGCCGTGCATCGGGAATTGCAACTACTTGTGAAACTGGGCTTGACTCCGGCGGAAGCATTGAAGGCAGCT
>JBBRJC010000660.1:0-2243 GCA_038220135.1 Bryobacterales bacterium
TCTGATACCGGTCAAGATTTTTCAAATTTTCCGCACTGGAGATGAAAGCAACATACATGGGCTTTCCGTAAGCGCTGGTGCCGAATTGCCGCAGTTGAATGCGGTCAGAGGCTGCGGCCAGCTTCTTGAAGTAGGTGGTTATTTGTGCGTTGTCAGCGAGTTTGTAATCATCACCTGGATCAAACCCGAAATGTTCTTTTGGAGTAGGCACGGCCGCGCTGAATGCGACTAGGGCAGCGGCCAGCAAAGTTGTAGCAAGACGGAGGACCATGTGAAACAATCTTACTATGGCGTTCGCTTCTGATAGAAAATTCCGTGTTGGACTGGTGCAAATGTCCAGTTCATTGGACCCTGCTGAAAACCTGCAAAAAGCCGTTCGAAAAACGCGCGAAGCTGCCGCACAGGGCGCCCAAATCATATGCTTGCAGGAACTGTTTCGGTCCCAATACTTCTGCCGGGATGAAAATGCTGATCTGTTCGATTTAGCTGAAACCATTCCTGGCCCTTCCACCGAAGCCTTGTGCAAGGTAGCAAAAGAGTTGGGGGTTGTGGTGGTTGCCAGCCTTTTTGAAAGGCGCGCACCAGGGCTTTATCACAATACAGCTGCGATTATTGATGCAGACGGAGAAATACTTGGGATCTATCGCAAGATGCACATCCCGGACGATCCTCTGTTTTTCGAAAAATTCTACTTCACCCCGGGCGACACTGGCTTTTCCAACTTCGATACGAAGTTTGGGCGCATTGGCGTGCTCGTATGCTGGGACCAGTGGTATCCGGAAGCGGCTCGACTATCGGCGATGGGCGGAGCCAACATCCTGTTTTACCCTACGGCCATTGGCTGGCACCCGGCAGAAAAAGATGAGTATGGCCCGGCACAACTAAATGCGTGGCAAACCATTCAGCGATCTCACTCGATCGCCAACGGCATTTATGTTGCAGCAGTAAATCGCATCGGATATGAGGGACCACCGGACCGTGGATTGGAATTCTGGGGCCATTCGTTTCTGTCCGATCCTTTCGGGCAAGTAATCGCAGAAGCGTCTTCGGACAAAGAAGAAATTCTGGTGGCCGAATGCGACGTGGCTCGCATGGACGAAGTGCGGCGCAATTGGCCCTTCCTTCGCGATCGCCGTATTGATGCTTATGGCGCAATCACCTCGCGATGGCTGGGCAAATGACCAAGCTGAGAATGCCTGCGGAATGGGAACCGCACGCCGCTACCTGGATCGCCTGGCCTCATGAAAAGTCTGATTGGCCGGGCAAGTTCGCAACTGTACCCTGGATTTATGGCGAAATCGTCAAGCATCTTGCGCAGGTAGAGCGCGTGCGTATTGTGGTGGCGGACGAAAAACAGCAGCGTCAGGTTCGATCTATTCTCACCAAGTGCCACGTAAATCTGGATGCCGTCGATCTGTGGATTCAACCGACGGACCGCAGTTGGCTGCGCGATACATGCGCCATCTTTGTGAAAAACGAAGCCAATCAGAATGTGGCACTCGATTGGCATTTCAATGGGTGGGCGAAATACCCTAACTGGAAGCTTGACGATGGCTTGCCTGCCTTCGCAGCTCAAAAGCTGAAGTGTAAGCGCATTGTCGCTAAAGCCAAGGGAAAGCGAGTGGTATTGGAGGGCGGCAGTATCGACGTCAACGGTTGTGGCACTCTGCTCACTACAGAAGAGTGCTTGCTTTCTCCAATTCAAGCCCGTAATCCACAGCTGACACGGGAAGAGATTGAGACTGTGCTTTGCGAAAATCTAGGACTGAGCAAGATTCTATGGCTTGATTGTGGAATTGCCGGCGACGATACGCACGGTCATATTGATGATTTGGCCCGCTTCACTTCTCCGAACACGGTGGTTGTTGTTGCTGAGCCTGACAAGCTGGAACCCAATTACGAGCCCTTGCGGGAGAATCGCCGCCGGCTGAAGCTGATGACCGATCAGGATAACAACCCGTTGAAAGTAGTTACGCTTCCCATGCCCAAACCGGTGTGGTTCGACGGGCAAAGACTACCCGCCAGTTATGCGAATTTCTATATTGCCAACCACATTGTTTTGGTGCCGGTTTTCAACGATCCCAATGACCGCGTGGCGCTAAACACACTTGCGGCGCTATTGCCAGACCGGCAAATTATTCCAATTTATTGTGGAGATTTGGTGCTCGGGTTGGGGACGCTGCATTGTATGACACAGCAAGAGCCTTTTTAGATTTGAACCAATGCTTGTTTGCCAACTCATG
>JBBRJC010000661.1:0-2242 GCA_038220135.1 Bryobacterales bacterium
CCGTGTTTGTCAGGTTGGCATGCAGCAACGCTCAGGCAAAATCTATTTACAGGCTAAGCAGGAATATTTCGACACCGGCAAACTGGGCAAAATTACGCTGGCCCGCACCTGGTGGCATGGCAATGGATACCACCTGCGCAAGGCTCCACAAGAATTGCAGACTCAGCCGTCGAACCTGGATTGGGGGCGTTTCCTCGGGCCGGTGAAATGGCGCGACTACGATCCGCAGCAGTACTACAATTTCCGGGCCTACCTTGATTTTGGTGGCGGACAGGTGACGGATCTGTTCACCCATTGGATCGACGTGGTTCACATGTTCATGGGTCAGGACAACCCGATTTCGGCGTCGGCTTCCGGCGGCGTTTATCACTATAAAGACGGACGCACTGCACCGGACACAATCAACGTTCTGTTGCAGTATCCGAAGGAGTGGACAGCCACATTCGAAGCAACGCTGGCACCTGGAGTTACTGGTGCGGCGATTGAAATGTGCGGTACCGAAGGGCGCCTGCTCATCACTCGCGCTGGTTATACTTTCACTCCAGTGGGGAGAAATGCACAGCCTGTTTCGGTGAAGTCGGAACGTGACCAGACCATTGATCACGTGGAAAACTTCCTGGAATGCTGCCGTTCTCGCAAGCGGCCAAATGCGGATGTTTACATTGGGCATCGTTCGGCGGTGGCTTCGCACCTGGGCAATATTGCTTATGTGCAAAAGCGTACATTGCATTTCGATCCGCAACGGGAAGAGATTCTTCCGCTTTAGGTTTCGGCTACAAAAGGCGACCCCATGGTTCCTAAACTATGGGGTCGATTTTTTTGCAACTCCAGCCGTTTTGAAGCGTCAGTACAACAATGCGCCTACTCCTTTTATTGACGCTTATTGCCAACGTCTGGGCCGACACTCCCGATGTGAAGGGTATCATTGAGCGCGCTCTTATGAAGGACACGCGCAATAACGAATTACTGGAAAAGTATACTTATCTTCAATCGGAAACCGAGCGCCAGTTGGATGGTCAAGGTAAGGTAACATCCACTACCACCAAGGATTTCGAGGTACAGCGCATTTATGGCATCCTGCATAAAACCTTGATCAAGAAAGATGGCAAACTGCTTCCACCCAAAGAGCAGGTGGCGGAGAAAGAAAAGCTGGAAAAGCTCTCCGCAAAACAGGTGCGGCTTTCGACAGCTGATCGTGAAAAGCAGGTTCGCGATGAGGCATCGAAGCGGCGCAAACAGCGTGAGTTCTTGAAGGATATTCCCAAAGCATATGACTTCCGCTTAGTGGGCGAAGAGACCCTGGCAAATCGCGCGGTATGGGTTATTGAGGCAACACCCAACCGTACCTATTCACCCAGTTCCATGCAGACCCGCGCCTTTACCAAGATGAAAGCAAAATTCTGGATAGCTAAAGAAATTGACCAACTGATGCGGATGGAAGCTGAGGCACTGGATACATTGTCGTTTGGCTTTGTTCTGGCACGGCTCAACAAAGGTTCGCGCATTACCATCGAAGTGATGCAGGTGAACAACGAAATTTGGGTGCTAAAGATGTTCCGTGCTGATATCGATGCCCGCCTTGCGTTGCTCAAGAAAGTTCGTGCCAGCGAAGAAGTACAGTTCTCCAACTTCCGCAAATTCTCAGCCGATTCCCGCATCCTCGACACGCAGTAGCCCCTTCGTGACATAATCCGCTCGATGCGGTATTTTGCACTTCTACTCACACTTCCCCTGTTGGCTCAGTCCGACGAAGCGGCTTTTCGCCGTATGCAATCAAGCAAGCTGCAGGTGACTGAATACCTGATTAACCGCGCCTCGGCGATCACGAAGAAGGCCTCGATTGAGCTGGCTTCCCGTGAAAGTTGGGAGCCTGTTCGTGCCAGGCGCCTGGACGAAATGCGCGATATGCTTGGACTTTTGCCGTGGCCCGCGCGTACGCCGTTGAATGTGCAAATCACGGGCAAACTGGACAAGGGCGACTACACCGTCGAGAAGATCGCCTTTGAAAGTATGCCCAAGATCTACGTTACGGGCAATCTCTATGTTCCGAAGAATCGCACCGGGAAACTGCCTGCGATTGTCTATGTCTGCGGTCATTCCTATTCGCCCCATGGTGACAAAGCCATGTACCAACGCCATGGCATTTCGTTCGCTAAAAACGGGTACGTTGCGATCATTTTGGATTCCATTCAGATTGCGGAAACGTTTGCCCTGCATCATGGAGTGGGTTGGCAGGAGATGC
>JBBRJC010000662.1:0-2202 GCA_038220135.1 Bryobacterales bacterium
TCGATATTGCCATTCATTGCGAACAATACACCCTGTAAATTGATTAGTCCTGCATCTTTCGGCCAGCGGTGAAGGGCGGTTTGCAGCTGATTTTGTGCTTCGGTTGTGTCGCTGTTTGCGAGGCTGTCCTGCACCCGCAAGATTGCTTCATAAGGGCTGCTGAATGGGGCAGCGAAACACCACGAAGTTCCGATAGCCAGGAAGGCTGCGCATTGTAGATGGCTCATAGCGCTTTAGAAAATATACCAACTTCGCTGCTATTTTTGACAATCCTGTTTGACATTCGCGGCAAGTGTGATATTTTCATTGCCAACGCGGGGTGTGACTCTTTTGGCACTTAAGCAGCGTGGAAAAGGGGAAAGCAATGTTCGTTGGCAGAAATTCTCAAAGCGCGCTCTTTGTGGCCTTGATGTTAGCTATTCCGGCTTTAACTTTCGGGCAAAGCCAAAATAGTTCACTCAATGGCACAATCAGCGATCCGAGCGGGGCAGTGATGTCCAAAGTGGAAGTCACACTCACTTCCCTGGCCCGTCAAACTGTTTCGAAAGCTACATCCAATAACGAAGGCTTTTACACGTTTCCTAATCTGGAACCCGGCGAATATGAACTGAAAACAACCGCTGCTGGATTTCGCCCTTACATCCAACGCGGTATCACTCTGGCTTTGAACCAGATTGTTCGGAATGATGTGAAGTTGGAGGTTGGAACGGACGTCCAAGCAGTTGAGATTACCTCTAATGCTTCACCTTTGAATTTTGATAACGCCGTGAAGCAGGAAGGAATCGACCCAAAAACGTTGAACGAATTGCCGCTCATCGTAAGTGGTGGTCCCAGGAACTCCGCGCAATTTGCTGTTCTAATGCCGGGCGTCTCCACTGGCGGTGGAAACAACGCTTTTGACGCCAGAATCAACGGCGGTCTGCAATCTGGCGACGAGGCGATCATGGACGGTGTCAGTATGCAGGAGGGCACCATGTCCCAGAGCGGCATGGTGGCCTTCGCGGATTTCCGCTTGACACCGGATATGGTGAGCGAATTCAAAGTACTGACGTCCAGTTATGAGCCTGAGTACGGTGCCTCAACGGGAGCGCAACTTATCGCGACGACAAAGTCAGGAACGAGCCAATACCACGGCGGTGTATTCGAATATCTTCGGAACAAGTCTCTAAATGCGACTCAGTTTCAGCTCGACCGCAAAGCGGGCGACCAGCGTCCCAAGGACAATGAGCATGAGTTCGGCGGTTTTTTGGGCGGACCTTTAACGATTCCAAAAATCAATCCGCACAACAAATTCCGCACCTTCTTCTTCACCGATATTGAGCTTTTCCGGATCGCCGGGGGGGCAAGTCGGCCCACGCTCTCCCTCCCTTCACTTGCTGAACGTCAAGGTGACTTTCGAGATTGGGTAGACGCAACGGGAGCTTTAATTCCAATTTATGACCCAGCAACCACGCGGCCCAACCCTGCTTATAATGCAGACGGTAAAAGTGGTCCAAACAACCTTCCCTACTTGCGTGATCAATTTAGCTGCAACGGACAGTTGAACGTAATCTGTCCCAGCCGGATCGCGAATTCGCTTGCCAACAAGTTCTTCCAGTTTTTACCCACTCCCACTTCCGGCGGTGCCTTGAACAACTATCTGGTTCCGCAACCGGTGCCCGATAGCATCCTGGCAGGCGCTAATCATTACCTTGGTAAGTTGGATCAGTATTTCGGCGATCGGGACCATGTGGCAGTCACCATCTGGCGCCAAACTACGCCGGCAAAATTTCAATCTACGCTGCCCATCCAGATCTCGAACGGAACGTTTTCCTCTCCGCAGGATTCCTGGGTTAACCGATTGAATTGGGATCACACTTTTAGCCCGACCGTTCTGAATCACTTTGCTACCGGATATCTGAACCGGAACGAAGGGTACGGCTCCATCAATTTTGAGGCAGCATCTACGCTGCCTCAGATCGCCGGGGTTGCGAGCCACAATTACCCGCCACAAATCAGCTTCGGTGATGGATTTCAGAGTTTCGGAAACGGCTCTGGCCTTAATACAGGAAATATCACGACCCGGCCTTCTTACGTAACAAACGATCTGGTCACCTGGGTACGCGGCAAACATACCATCAAGTTCGGCGGGGAGATCCGCAAGCTCGGTCAAAACTTCCACACCAATGGAAATGAAGCAGGATCTTTTAATTTCAGCCGGGC
>JBBRJC010000663.1:0-2187 GCA_038220135.1 Bryobacterales bacterium
AATTTTCGCGCGGAATAGTTTCTTGAAAATACCGGCATACGGGACAAGCTCTAGTTAACCGCATGCTCACG
This sequence comes from Bryobacterales bacterium, assembly GCA_038220135.1. Lineage (GTDB taxonomy): Bacteria > Acidobacteriota > Terriglobia > Bryobacterales > Bryobacteraceae > JANXSF01. The sequence goes on from JBBRJC010000663.1 coordinate 72, forward strand.
TATGGCGGCTCGGTAAGTCATTTGTCGTCCATTGATTTAGATGGCTCAACTAGCTAACTAGCTTAGCTAATCGTTTACTGAGCCAAGCAAACAAAATTCGATGCCTCATCCACGCTGCCGCTTCCCTTATACTTCGCCACCTTTGGATACACGCAAAGCGGCCGGGACCTATCGGCTCTGGATGCGATAAGCTGCTCTGGTGCCTTGCCGTGTTCCACCCACTGTTCCAGCGCACTGAACGAATCCTGCCGATTGGGCCCGTCGCCGCCTCCGCAGTGATTCATTCCCGGGGCCATGAATAGGCGGAATGAGCTGTCGATCTTCGATACCCCGCCCAGTTTTGCGGCCACGCTGTTGTAGTAATTAATGGAATTCATTGGCGAAATCAGTTGGTCGTTCCATCCGTGATAAATAATCAGCTTGCCGCCGTGGGCGAAGAATTCTTTCAGATTCGGGTCGTTCGCGTTTAGTAGTCCGTTGTCGATCTCGTCGGCCAGGGCCAGGTCTTTGTCGAAATTTAGCGTCTTGTAATCCCACATAGGATCTTTGAAAACAACGTAGCGGAAATGCGAAACGGGTATGCCGAATGGATCTGGACCACCAGCCAGAGCACCCCAAACCTTTTCGCTGCCTGGGGGCATGCCGGGGAAAATTTGATCGTCGGTGCGGGGGTTCCTGGCACCTGCGTAGATCTTGCGGGCGGCATCCACCTGCGGGGGAGTTAGGCACGCTTCGGTTGCACCATCTTTGCACAGCAACGTAGCTGGGTCGAACTTACAGCTCGCCGGATTTTCGATTGACCCATCCTGCAATCCATCCTGCTTGTCGCAGGCTTCCATTGACGCTTTATGCAGCAATGCCAGCTTTGCGGGCGCAAGGAAAGCTTCGGGATTCTTCAGCGTTTGCATGGCTGGCCAGAGGTCGCCAATCATCAGATGCGTCCAATAGTTGGCTGGCGCGCCGGCAAGGATTCCGTCGTAATCGTTGGGGAATTTCTGCGCTTCTTTCAGCCCTTGTTTGCCACCCGAAGAACAGCCATTCCAGTAGGCGTACGCAGGCGCTTTTTCATAAAAAGCTTTGGTGATGGCTTTGCCTGTTACCGTCATTTCATGTACTGCGCGATAGCCAAAATCGATCAGTTTTTCCGGATGACCGAGGGCGAATTTCGCGTCGCCACCGTCGTGACCGGTATTTGTTGAAGCTACCGCATAACCCCGTGCCAAACCAAATGCCAGCGCCGGGTATACGATTGCGCCTGACCAGCCGCCATTGCCGACGCCGAGAAATTTTCCGTTCCAGCGTTCAGCCGGAAGCCACACTTCGATCTTGATGTCGGAGTCTGATGATGGCTTGAGTGTGGCTGCTACGCGGCAAAAGGCGGGGAGTTGTTTGAAGCTTGCAGCAGGCGCACCTGCGCCTTCGAACGCACCTGCGTCGATGGCCTTGGCGATGGTTATAGTTGTGCCTGGTGCCGTGAATTGGGCGAGGCTTTCACATGTGGCGGCCAAGGCTGATTGGCTTAAAAGCGCGAGTGCGGCAAGGGCGGTGCGGGTTGGGGGAAACATAGTTACTCTTTGCAGTAATTCTATTACATCGCCAATGCCGGGTTTTGATCAATCCTGCGGTGCCGCTATTGTTTCTTCTCAGCCGGTCTGGGCCGGGCCGGTTTCGGGTCGAGATTTTCTTTAATTTCATTGGCACTCACTTTCACCTCAACACCCTTGGCTGGCACCTTTGCTTTTGCGATCCAGACCAGAGAGTTCAGCAGTATCTTGCGGAAGTTTTCGTCGCCTAAATTGGCGTGGAAGTGTCCGCCGGTGAAGCCAACGGAGCGCCCGCCATTGGCCCGCTCTGTGGCCCAGGAAACTATTTGTGGCTGGCCAATCTTGGTACGCACATCGGGGTTGCCGCTGCGGATGCCGTCGGCATAAATCGTGTTTGCGGGTGGAACGGTTACCAGAATGCCAGTGATTTTGCTCATGTCTGAACGAAAGCGAATATTGTAATACCACTCGTCCTTGAGTTTGAAGGGCTTGACGCCTGGTGTGATGGGGTGCGAGGGAAGCTGGTTGGAGTTAGCCTCATAAATGGGATTGGTGGTGGAAGTGAGGTCGAA
>JBBRJC010000664.1:0-2175 GCA_038220135.1 Bryobacterales bacterium
CGATTCCATGCTCACTGTGGCCGGCCGCCTTGATCCAACAATTGGCGGACAGCCCGTGTCGATCGTCGCCACACCCGCCGATCCCCGCCGAACCGTCTACGCAATGATTGAGCGCGAACGTCCGCTGGCGCTGCTGAAAACCTTCGACGTCGCCGATCCCGAACAACATTCTCCGCAGCGCTACCAAACCACAGTCCCCCAACAAGGATTGTTTCTGCTGAACAGCCCTTTCATGGGCGAAATGGCACAATACCTTGCTGCCCGTGCTGGTTCGGTGGTGGAACTATACAGGCTCGTGCTGTCACGCGATCCCTCGGCCGATGAACTTGCCCGTACCACCCAGTACTGGAATGCCAAACCGTCTGTGGAAGCAGCGCAACCCGACATTCCCTGGCAGTATGGCACAGCCCAATTCACCCCTGAATCTGGCCGCGTTACTGCCTTCCAACCCTTTCGCTATTTCACTGGAAAGTCGTGGCAAAATGCCTCCGCCGGCATCGATTCCGTCACCGGTGTTGCAAAACTCACGGCTAGTGGCGGCGCTCCCGGCGACGACCTTTCCAGCACCACCGTCCGCCGTTGGACCGCCCCCGATTCAGGCGAATTGAACATTGAAGGCAAGCTAGTGCTCTCCGTTGGCGCCTTTGAACAGCGCTTTAAATTAAGCAACGGCATTCGCGGTTGGGTGGTGTCCAACCGGCAGGGCGTGTTGGGTCAGTGGATTCTCAATCTGCCTCCGCCACCAGCAGATGGCATAACCTATGCCCCAGGTCCAAGCGCAGCCACAATCCTCAAAGCCCTCCACATCGAACCAGGAGAAATCATCGACTTCATTGTCGATTCGGCGGGAGACTACGAAGCGGACGATTTCCAATGGAGCCCGGTATTAACTATTGGAGCCCGGACATGGGATGCCCGCAAAGATTTCTCAGGCTCCGTCATCCGGAAACTCACCCCACGCGAGCAACTAGCCCAGGTTCTATTGATGAGCAACGAATTCGCATTTTTGGACTAACTCATGAATCACTTCAATCGCAGAGATCTGTTTCGCCGATGTGGCGCTGGAATGGGCGTGGTTGGCCTGGCAAGTGTTTTTCAGCAGTCCGGCCTGGCTGGTCCGCTTTCGCCGCACAAATCCCATTTCCCGGGTAAGGCCAAGCGTGTCATCCACATTTTCGCTAACGGTGGGCCATCCCACATGGACACCTTCGACCCCAAGCCCGCTCTGCAAAAATACGCCGGCCAACCGCTGCCAGTGCATCTTCGCACGGAACGTAAAACCGGCACCGCACTCCCCTCGCCGTTCACCTTTCGCAAGTACGGCAAAAGCGGCATCGAAGTAAGCGACGTTTTCGCCAAAGTGGGAGCGCATGTGGACGACATGTGCGTTATCCGTTCCATGTATACCGAAGTGCCCAACCATGAACCATCCTTGATGATGATGAACTGCGGAACGCAGCAACAAAGCCGCCCCAGCTTTGGTTCGTGGGTTGTTTACGGTCTCGGCTCTGAGAATCAAAATCTACCGGGTTTCATTTCTCTTTGTCCTGGCGGACTGCCCATTCGTGGATCGCAAAACTGGAAGTCGGCCTTCCTCCCCGGTGCCTATCAAGGAACGCATATCGACACGCGGGAAACTGATTTGGACAAGTTGGTGGAAAACGTGCAAAACCACCTGACCCGCCGCGAGGAACAGCAAAAACAGTTGGAACTGCTGGCGGCGATGAATCGCGATTACCAAATCACTCGCGCTGAAGATGAAGCGCTGGAAGCGCGAGTGCAATCGTTTGAGCTAGCCTTTCGCATGCAACTGGAAGCCGAAGATGTTTTTGATCTTTCCAAGGAGCCTCAACACATCCGCGACCTTTATGGTGATACGTTGCATGGCCGTCAAATGCTGATGGCACGGAGGCTGCTCGAAAAAGGCGTGCGAGTGGTGCAGGTTTGGCACGGCGCAGGCCAGCCATGGGACACCCACGACGACGTTGCCAAACGCGTCAAGCAACTGGGCCAGGAGTCCGATCAACCCATTGCGGCTCTGCTGACGGATCTGAAACAGCGCGGCATGCTCGACGATACGCTTGTGATTTGGGGCGGCGAATTCGGACGTACTCCGGTGGTGGAATTGCCTGCCTTCGGCTCCAATGCCGGAACCGCCGGGCGCGATCACAATTC
>JBBRJC010000665.1:0-2104 GCA_038220135.1 Bryobacterales bacterium
TGGCACTCAGATGAAGGATGTAGTGGATTCGTTCCGCGCCGGAACGGAAGGTACATCTACGCCCGAGCCACCTTCGGACAATCTGGCAACCATTATTATCGGCCAGGTGACGGCGATGCAGAACGCACTGAAGGAAGATCAGGAACTGGTGGTGACTTCAACTATCGGCGCGGAAACTTTTCGAGTTAACGAGATTTTCACCCCGTCGCCGCGCCTACTGGTGTTGACTGGTGTGGATGCTGACCGGAATGTGACGCGCGTGATTGCCGCCGTGGATGCCGTGCAATTGGTATGTAAGCCGATGGCCGTCAAGACCGATTTGAAGGCCCTGCGCGTTCGCTGCGTTGTACCGCAGCCGCGCCCCAAGAGTTAGCTTCTTACCTGCGAATTGCGTAATAGCCGCTGCGGGTATTCACCTTCAGCCCACCTTTCGCCGTCTTCACTTCCAGCTTGCGAAATGACCCGTCACGCCTTGCATCAGCGGGTGTAAAACCGATTGCATACTGGCTTCGCATCTCTTCCTGAATGGAGGCGAATACTTTGTTCAGAGTGGTCTGGGCATCCACATGAAACATGCGGCCTCCTGTGGGTTCAGCCAGCTTGCGCATCGCGTTCATGCCCTTGCGCCCTTCGCCTGCCATAGGAAGTTCGTCTTCGTAGTGGATGGCGTAAATTACCGTATCGCTTTCAATCGCCGCTCTCGATGCCGACTCGACCGATGCGACGCTGCCGTTATCCAGGCCATCGGTAATCACGTCATGGTTTTGCGTCCCTGCGGCTTGCGCAATTTCCCATCGGCAACTAACGTAACTGCGTCGTAAAGCAGCGTTCCACCACGTGGGCTGATTTCGCTGGCATTTCTTGGCACCAGCCGGTCTCCTGATTTTTCCAGGGCTTTTTCAAGCAAGGGAAGAGAAGACGTTAAATCCTGCCAAACGGCAATGTGCGCCGCAAAAGAGCCGAGTAAGGCTTGATCGGTTGGCCGCAAAACTTCTTTCAGAAATTTCGCTGCTGCTGCTTGTTCAATTGGCAAAATGCGCGACACGCTACCGCTGACATCAATCAGCAAGGACACAATCATGGGTGTGTCCACTTCCTTGGCAAAGTGGCGGATCTCCTGCTTGACGCCGTTTTCGCGAATCTCAAAATTGGCACGAGTAAGATCGTTCACATAGGTGCCGCGCCGATCCCGCACATTGAACAGTACGTTCACCAAATCGACGTCAACACTGATGATGGCCGGGTCCTTTGTTGGGTTGAGTGGTGGGTTCAGTAGGATCTGTGAAAATGCGGCTTCGGGCCTCGTCAGAAGGCCAAACATCAGCACAGCCCCTCCAATGGTTTGAAGTCGGTTCATTGCTCGATTATTGTACACTTGCGCTAGAGATGTCCGTAAGATTTCCAGCGTTGTTCGTTGTGGCCTGTTTCGTTGCAGCCGCGCAGGATCCGCCAACTGTTCCTGTTGAACAACCCATGCTTCGCGTGACCTTCACGCTGGTGCAGGTGGATGCTGTAGTCACCGATTCTGCCGGACGCCGCGTGGTTGACCTCAAGCCCACCGATTTTGAAGTACGCCAGGACGGCGTGCTGCAAAAGGTGACGCACTTTTCTTACTTCCCGGATGACCGTGCGCCGCAAATTCAGCCAGCAAAAACTAAAGGTGGACTGGATGTACCCGTTGGAACAATGCCCCTGATGGCCGCAGCCGTGAAGCGCACTGTGTCGATTGTTGTGGACGATCGCGGGTTGAGCTTCGAATCGATCGTCCGTGTCCGCGAGGCACTCCGTAAATATGTGGAGCAGACCATGCAGCCGGGGGATCTGGTTTCCATCATCCGTACTGGTGGAGGCGTTTCTTTGCTGGAACAATTTACCAACGACAAGAAGGTACTGCTGACCGCCATCGATTTACTGAAGTGGCGGTTTGGCGGCCGTGCAGGATTGCTCGCGATTAACCCGCTAGGTGAAGCCGGATCGAAAGCGGATGGGCCGGAATTGCTGGACTATGATCAGGGAATGCAGGCATTGGGCACGCTGAGCACGCTGGACCAAGTAATTCGTGGCATGCGCAAATTGCCTGGGCGAAAGTCTGTCGTTTTCATTT
>JBBRJC010000666.1:0-1919 GCA_038220135.1 Bryobacterales bacterium
TGATTCAACCGTAGTGGCCGGATTGCTGGAGAGGGTTGGACATCCATTGATCGGCACCAGCGCAAACATTAGCGGAACGCCCACCTGCCGCAGTGGAATTGAAGTGTTTGGCACAATGGATGGTCGCATTGATCTGGTGTTGGATGGCGGACAAATTGCTGGAACCGGCCCCACGACCATCGATATTACAGAGCCATACTGGCGAGTAATTCGTGAAGGTGTAATCACAGAGCATGAGATTGCGGAGCTGTTGAAGAGCACCTAACGCTTCATCACCCGTTCAATTTCTTCCATCTTTCTGGGCAATTTTGCCGACAATACTTCGACGCCATTTTCAGTGACAACCATCACATCTTCCATTCGAATATAGATTCGTTCTTCCGGCACCGTGAGCGCTGGCTCAATAACAAAAACCATCCCTGGTTCAAGCTGCGTCATGGCCGGGCCCGAATCATGAACGGCAAGCCCAACCCAGTGCCCCAGACGCGGAGGTCCTTTGCGAAAATTGCCGACAAATGCCTCAGCCGCACGCTGGTAGCTGGGCTTGGAAAACTTCGATGATGCCAAAATCTTATCCATTTCAACAATCGCATTTTTCATGATCGTCTCAAGTGGAACCGCAGGCTTTATCGCCGCCAATATTGATTCGTAGGCACCCACATAGAAGCCATAAAGTTCCCGCTGCTTTTCATTGAATTTGCCATTTACTGGCCAGATCCGCGTGACATCGCTGGTGTAGTAATGATAGTCGGGCGCAAAATCCATCAATAGAAGTTCGCCTGAATCCATCTTGCGTTTCCCTGCGTTGTAATGCGGAAACCAGGCGTTCCCGCCACTGGCAACAAGGGAATAATACGCATCGCCTTGCGCGCCGCCACGCAGAAATACAAAGGTCCCCAGTGCGTTCAATTCGTACTCATTCATCCCGGGCCTGGTAGCTTTCATGCTTTCCAAAAGAGCTTCGCAACTGAGTTCGGTGGCCCGGCGAATCAACGAAATTTCCGCAGGACTCTTAATCACCCGCAGCTTGTCCAGCACTGGTTCCAAATTGAGGAATTCCAACTGTGGCAGACGTTCCCGCAGCAGGGTAAGGAAACGCCCTTCGCGCGAAGGCCGCCCGTCCCATGCGTCACTTGCAATATCTGCATTGCTGCGGTGTCCCATGTCGCGCGGGCCTGCATAGCCTTCTGCCGGCTGCATCGGCGTGAAGAGTTTACGTGGTTGAGCCGCCGCACGGGCCAGCCGCTCCGCCATCAATTCCGAACCCTGCACTTCGTCCAGACCCGTCAGGCTGCTGATCAACGCTGCATCTTCAGCCGAAAGCAGCTTGCCTTCCCCAGCCTCGCGGCGCTCGTTGCGATGCGGCAAATACAACGTGGTTTTGCGCGTGGCACCATCAAGAAGCAGATAGGCGTGCGGCACTTCAATGCCACTCAAATAGTAAAACTGATTGGTCTGCCGGAAACGCGTGTAAGCGTTGGGGCTGGGCGCGCCTTGCAACAAAGCAAGTCCGTCTTTACCGATGGCGTTGAATACCCTTTCACGCCGGGCCCGAAATTCTTCCGGTGTAAAGTCTTTTGTGAACAGTGGAATTTCCTGTGCCGCGCACAGGCAGGAGATTAAGCAAAGAAGGGCACGCATAAGCCTCAGTGTAACTCGCCAGCATCAATGAATACGAAAGCAGGGCGTTCATCAGGACTTGCGATCTGCGCTTTCCAGCGGCCCAGAGTAATCGCTTCGGCATGACGGATAAAAAGAGAATGCGCGGGCAACTGACCAAACATCAGTGCTTCCGGATACTTCGCAGGATGCTCTGGAATCTCACCGACCACTCGCTTGCCACCGCCTTTGGATCGCACGTTGATATTGTCCAAAATCACATTGCGAACCAATGCGCCGGCAAGCCCAGTGATGGAGCT
>JBBRJC010000667.1:0-1909 GCA_038220135.1 Bryobacterales bacterium
ATGAATTCTATGAAAACTTTCTTGCTGGTTGCGATTCTCAGCGCATCGCTGTCTGCCCAGGATTGGCGCAGGTACGCTGATGACAACGAAGACGGCGGCGGCATGCAGCGCCAAATGCTTACCAATGAAGGTATCGTGGAACTGGCCAAGGCCGGCTTCAGCGAAGCTTTCATTTTGGACCTTGTGCTCTATAAGCGCACCAAGTTCGACATCTCTGTTGACGGCCTAACCTTCCTCGCTAAAAAAGGTCTCAGTGAACGGCTGATCCGCGCCATTGTGGCCAATGCGGAAAAGCCGGAAGCTGGTGGTACAACGCCGCCGGCCATGCCCGTAGGCATGTCAATTTTGCCTTACTTCGCCTACACGTCAGGCTACTTGCCCACGCCCGCGCAATTCCAACCAGAGCGTTGGTACGCCACGGCAATGGTTCCCAAAACGGCAGAAGTGAAAGATCCTAAAAAGCGCAAAGGGCCCGGCGGCAGGCCCCAATATTGAAGGAATACGAAAATCTCTCGCCGACGGAGCTCCGTTTTGCGCGTGTTCCTAAAGAAGAAATAGGGTGCGCGCCGCCTGTTACGGCTGTTGCAGTTCTTCCACAATCTCAGCAGCCGCCTTACGCGCTTGCTCCACTGCGCCTATGGGAAAGCTTATTGCACCCACTTTGGCATGGCCACCGCCACCGTAGCGCTCGCAAATTGTAGCCAGATTGTGCGTCACCGGTTTGGGAGACCACGGATTGGAGCCTACCGATACTTTTGTCCGAAATGTAGACACACTCACGGAAACCGTGTACGTGTCATTCGGAAACAGATAGTACGGGATAAATTTGTTGTATCCCTCCACACCGCTCTCCACTAGATCAAAAAAGATCACTCCACCCTTGGTCACTGAATTCGTCCGAATCAATTCCAGCGATCGCAAATGCCGCGCATAAAGCGGCTTAAAAATCTCCTGAATCGATGGGTCAGCAATAATTTCATCAAGCTGCCGCGAACGCATCATACCGATAATTTTCTGCACGGTCCCTGAACCGCTTGATCCTTCAATTACCAGCGTCAACTTCATCGCAGCAGAGCCAAGGCCAACCGCCTCTTCGGCACTCTTATACAAAGCTCCGTCAATTATGTCAGCCCAATAAATCAGCTCTTTCATCGATGGATTTTCGTACTGGAACTTCTCGCGCACCGTATCAGCAATGAACTGCGTGCAGGATCGGTAGGTGGGATCGAAAAAGAAATGTTCTTTCGCCGTAGTCCGGAAGTGCTCCGCATCTTGAGCATTGAGAAAAGCACTCTGATGATGGTCAAACCACCAAGTCAGCCCGGGGTGCGGCGAGTATTTGAAATCGACGATTGCATTCTCATCGCCGTCAAATAATTCATCTTCAAACAACTGGTCTGCTTTATGAGCCATACCAGTATAGGAGAACTCTGCGGAGGGGTTCACCTTGTCGTGGTAGAACTGCGAAAACAGCGCTGCGGAGGCTGCGCCGTCAAAGCAATGATCGTGATAGAGGACCCTAAGTTTCATGCGGAAATATTTGCGCCTAGAAAACCTATTAGCATCCTACACTCACTACCCACTTTGCAAGCTGCTGCTTTCACGTGCCTGGCGGCCCGAGGGGGCAGTTGCAGCAACGATGGTTTCCCTCGTCGGTTGAGTAACGCGCCTCAGCGGGTTTGCAAATTCCATACTAATTCCTGGACTCTTTGGTGGCCAGGGTCTGTCGTGGCGTACATCCGTTCTGCCATTTCCTGGCTGGTAAATTGGAGGGAAACCTAGGGAGACTTTGTCAGCCTGAACTTGTCCACCGCCTCCCATCGCCGCACGAGCGACGTTATCGAGCCCCGCCCGACTCACCATTATTTCGCACAGACGCTATACTAACCCAATCATGCGTCACTACTTG
>JBBRJC010000668.1:0-1879 GCA_038220135.1 Bryobacterales bacterium
GGGCTTGCTTCCGTGGCTTTCAGTCAATTCAGTTGGGTGCCGTTAGTGTTAGGAATTGTTGGTGCCTGCTTCATGTTCTACGCAACCATTTTGTTGATCATAGAAACCAAACTTGCGGCAGCGAGTCTGAACACAGAAATCGAATTTTTCAATCAACTGGCCAAACATCACCTTGGCGATGGAAAGCCGCAGCGTTAGGTCACTTAAGGATTGATCAGCACTGTTGCTGCTGCAAACGGTATTTCCGTGCCAGTGGAATCGCCAGATACATCACCTGCAGATCTAAGCTTGCGGTGGGTGCTGCATTTAACCGGCACTTTTCCATCCGCGTTAATGCTTTGCGACGCAAGTACGTTCAAATTGATCGCCAATACTGTGCAATTTAGCGGGACGGCGACGTTTCAGGGAGACGAGGTTGAAGCTTGAATAACTAATTGAAAAAAAGGTATTTCGGGGTGATTGATTTCGGGCAAAGTTTCCGCACGCTTTTTGTGAAGGCAGGCGATAGGGCCTGCCGAACAAAAAGGAAAACATCATGACAATCAATAGCACCAAGAAGATCGCAGGCTTGGCCGTAAAGACAGCAACCCGTGCCGGCGGCATCATCGCTCACGAAAATAAGTAGCTCAAAGCTGAATCCATCCCACTGGTGCCTTTCATAGGCTTCGTTTATTGAAGCGTTGTAGCCAGGCGAACTGTCCACGCGCTGTGCGGTAGAATTCCCTAGATGCAACGCCGTCAATTTCTGCAAACTGCCGCCGCTTTGGCGACACCTGCGATTCAAGCGCAACCCACCCGCCGCAACATCATCTTCGTTCTGGCAGACGATCACCGCTTCGATATGATCGGTGCACTGGGCCATCCGTGGCTAACAGGGCTCACTCCGAACCTTGATCGAATGGTGAACCACGGCGTTACCTTCCGCAACGCTTTCGTAACTTCGTCGCTGTGCTCACCTTCCCGCGCATCCATGCTCACCGGGCTCTATATGCACCAACACGGAGTCACCGACAATTTTTCCCCCGTTGATCCGAAGCTGGCCACTTTCCCGGAAATGTTGCAGAAGGCCGGCTATCGCACGGGCTTCTTCGGCAAGTGGCACATGGGCGGCAGTGGCGACGAACCACGCCCAGGTTTTAACCAATGGCTCAGTTTTCGCGGCCAAGGCGAATACAACAATCCGGAGATGAACCTGAACGGTGTGCGGTCACGCATGCAAGGCAACACTACCGACATCCTGACTAATTCCGCGCTCAGCTTCATGAAGCAGAACGATGCCCGGCCCTACTTTCTGTATCTGTCGCATAAAGCCGAACACGCCCCATTTCAGGCGCCTGAGCGGCATTTGAAATTGTTTGAAGGCATGGCCGCACCGCGCCCGCGCACTATGCCATACAAGGAAGAATTCTACAGTCAGTGGCCCGAGTGGGTGCGCCGCCGTCGTGTCACTCGCCATGGTGTGGATGGCATGATCGACAGCGACGACGCCTTCGATGTTCACTACCGCCGTTACTGCCAATGTCTGATTGCGCTGGATGAAAGCCTGGGCGAAATTTTCCGTCAACTAGAAGCGGCCAGGCAATTGGAAGACACGCTGGTTGTGTATATGGGCGACAACGGTTACATGTGGGGCGAACATGGTTTGGTGGATAAGCGCGCCATGTACGAAGCGTCGATCAGAGTGCCGGTGCTGGCGCATTGCCCCGCGCTTTTTGGCAGTGCTGGCCGCAAGGTGGACGAGATGATGCTGAACCTGGATATTGCTCCAACATTTCTTGATGCCGCAGGTTTGCCCACTCCGGCTTCGATGCAAGGCCGGTCGCTGCTGCCGCTTGGGGCAGGGAAGCATCCGGAAAATTGGCGACGCGAATTCATCTAC
>JBBRJC010000669.1:0-1813 GCA_038220135.1 Bryobacterales bacterium
AGTAGGCCATGCGAAGGTGATTAGGCAATTGTGCTCAACGGTACAATACGTAGGGTATGAAGAAATTGACAATCTCGGTTTCAGAAGAAGTTTACGCTGGCCTGCATTCGAAAATCGGGCAGAGTGGTATCAGTCGCTTCCTTGAATCACTCGCCCGGCCACATGTGGTGGATTCGGAACTGGACGAAGCATATAGGCAAATGGCATTGGACGGTGAGCGTGAAGCAGAGGCTTTAGAGTGGGTCAATAATCTGACAGGTGACGCGGTAGTTGAAGCTCCGGTGTCGTAAAAAAGCAATTGGGAGCGGACTCTGGATCTTGTAGACTAATACGGTTGATGAGTTTTCCCGCAGGAGAATGCGAATGATTCGTGTAAAAGTAAACGGCGTTAGCCGGCAGTTTGACGGCGATCCGGAGATGCCCCTGCTTTGGTTCCTCCGCGATGAACTGAAGATGACCGGCACCAAATTCGGTTGTGGCATGGGCCTTTGTGGTGCTTGCACTGTGCATATGGATGGCAAAGCGATTCGAAGCTGCCAGACTGCTGTAAAAGCTGCTGAAGGCAAAGCTGTGATCACCATTGAAGGTCTCAGCGCCAAAGGCGAACATGCTGTGCAGAAAGCCTGGAAGCAGTGTGCGGTTCCGCAATGTGGCTACTGCCAGAGCGGCCAAATCATGCAGGCGGTGGCGCTGCTGAAAGAGAAGCCCAAGCCGAACGACAAAGACATTGATGACGCCATGCAGGGCAACATCTGCCGTTGCGGCACTTATCAACGCATTCGCCAGGCGATCAAGATCGCAGCAGGGGTGCAAGCATGAGCCAAATTGAACGTGTAAGCCGTCGTGGTTTTGTAGGCCGCATTTTTACTGCCGGGTCGCTGGTGTTGGGTGCAAAGATTCTGCCATTGGATGCAGCGGCGGCGGTTGATGCAGGGGTAGGTACCGCCTGGACGCCTAGCGTCTATCTTGGATTGAGCCCAACTGGATTGGTTACTCTGGTGGCGCATCGCTCTGAAATGGGTACCGGTATTCGCTCTGTTTTGCCGATGTTGCTGGCCGATGAATTAGAAGCTGACTGGAAGCGCGTCAAGGTGGAGCAGGCCGTTGGCGACGCAAAATACGGCGATCAAAATACGGATGGATCGTGTTCGATTCGTGATTTTTACGATACGATTCGCGAGGCTGGTGCTAGCGCGCGGTTGATGCTGGAGCGTGCTGCGGCCGAGAAGTGGAAAGTGCCGGCTTCGGAATGTAGCGGCAGGAATCACGAAGTGGTTCACACTAGCGGCAAGAAAATTGGCTACGGTGCGCTGGTTGCGGCTGCGGCTAAATTGCCGGTGCCAAAGAAGGAAGAACTGCGCCTGAAAAAGGACAGCGAGTTCCGTTACATTGGCAAAGATCTGCCGATGATCGATGTGCAGGATCTGGTTACTGGGCGTGGCACGTTCGGCATGGACGCAAGTGTTCCAGGTATGGTGCATGCTTCTATCGCGCGTTCGCCAGTTTATGGTGGCAAGTATAAGAGCCACGACGATACTGAAGCGCGCAAGGTTAAAGGTGTGATCGATGTTGTGGTGATTCCCGATTTCGCTCCGCCGCATCTGTTTCAAGCTTTGGGCGGTGTGGCTGTGATTGCCAACAGTACATGGGCGGCGATGCAGGGCCGTAAAAAGCTGAAAGTGGTGTGGAGCGATAGTCCGCATGCGAGCTTCAATTCGGATAGTTACAAGCAGGAATTGATTGACAAAGCGATGAAGCCGCAGAAGGTTGTCCGTAACATCGGCAACGTGGATACGGCGTTCACCAGTGCGAC
>JBBRJC010000670.1:0-1812 GCA_038220135.1 Bryobacterales bacterium
CATGTGTATCGATCGAAGAAAGCGATCTTTGCGACAGGCTATTACGACATTCCAAATCTGCTAAACGTACCCGGTGAAGAGCTTCCGAAAGTGATCCACTATTACAAGGAACCACATCCCTATTTCGATCACGACGTATTGGTTGTTGGCGCGAAGAATTCCGCAGCGATTGCTGCCCTGGAACTGTTTTGGACCGGTGCACGTGTCAAGCTTTTGCATCGCGGCGCAGGCATTCATCAGAACGTGAAGTACTGGATTAAACCGAATATTGAAAATCGGATAAAGTGCGGCGAAATCACTGGTTACTTCAATTCCAGCGTGAAGCAAATCACCGCCGATGGTGTTGAAATTCTAACTCCGGAAGGCAGCAAATGGATCAAGAACGACTTCGTGTTTGCCATGACAGGCTACCGGCCAGACTTTGCATTTCTGAAGCGTCACGGGGTTGAGCTTGATCCGGTTACGCAGCGCCCACTGATTAATATGGACACGCTGGAAAGCCGTCGAAAAGGTATGTTTCTTGCAGGTGTGATTGTGGCTGGCGTGCACACCAACGAAATCTTCATTGAGAATGGCCGCTTTCACGGGCAGCAGATTGCGCTTGAAATAGCCCGTCAATTGGCGAGCTAGACTCTGTAGGAACGATGGCTCAGATTCGATTGGCGATCATTGGTTCTGCTGGGCGAAAAGAGCCAATTACGCATGGGCACTGGCAGTTGATGCTAACCCAAACTGCCGCCACAATTGACGATCTTGAAACAGCAGGCCAACAAGTCATTGCTTTGGTTTCCGGGGGCGCTGCGGGTGCGGATCATGTTGCTGTGCGCCTGTTTCTACGGGCACCGCAGCGTCGGGCCTTGATGCTGGAACTTGCGGCAGCTTGGGATTTTACCAACAATGTGTACGTGGACTCCGACAGCGGCAATTGGCAAACTAATCCGGGCCGAACGCTGAACCGGCATCTGCGCAACTTTCAAAGCACAGCTTTTCTGGAGCCGTTTGAAGATCTCAGCGCGGCCCTCGAACATTACAATTGCCAGTACAGAGTTCATCAATCTGGTCTGCTCGGGCGAAACACTTTTGTTGCAGAGGCTGACGTCGTTCTTGCAATGACATTCGGAAGTGGATGCCAAATTGCCCAGGGCGGAACTGCCGATACATGCCGCAAATATCAGGCCCGTGGTGGTCAACAAATTTATCATCTCGACCTCAATACTGGCATCGTGCACCCTTTCGCCATCGTGCCCAGCGAGCGTAAAATGCAAACACCGGCGAACCAGGAAAGCCTTTGGAAATAAAAAACAGGCTCATCGATTTTAGTCGCGATAAAGTGTCCGCTGAATTCCCACTGCTTGTCCGTTACATTGTTCGGGAGGATCCTGCACAGCTTGGTTCGCAACTGCTGGCACGGCTTGATGCCTTGCAAGCTATCGCCCCACTGGGCCGCTATAATGCGACGCTGAAGTTAATCGAAGGCTGGAAAGAGGAGGAAGAAGAATCAGCGGCAGATTACGTCTTCATGGTCTCCCTCACCTACAACACCCTCTCCAAATTGTTGACCGAAAAAGCCGCCAAGGATAATGCGGCGGAACGCTATTTACGATTTCTTGAATTGAAATACGACGTGACAGGCAAACGGAATGTGTGGTTCTCTTCTGTGCAAATGATGTTCAACGATCTGAAATTTACAGACAACCCCTTGGAGCACTCCAGGCTTCTCAGCCACCTGACCCGCAGTGCAAATCCCATCATTTCACTATATGCAGAAATAGAAGCCTTAAAATCAGCCGATCGCTAACGCCTGCTCCAAAT
>JBBRJC010000671.1:0-1806 GCA_038220135.1 Bryobacterales bacterium
AATTTCTTTTCTTGGGGGGCAACCGGTGATTCCGCTGAGGTACAGTTTTTCGATAGCTACGGCATCGCCGGTGCGAAAAAAGGAGCCGACGTTGTACATGCTGCGGACATTTTCCAGAAGGACAGTCACTGGAAGTTGCCGAATTTGATCGTAGCCCTTGGCGGCTTCGGACGCTGCAAAGGGAAGGCGTTCACTCATTGTTTTTAGTATATCGTTTCAG
This sequence comes from Bryobacterales bacterium, assembly GCA_038220135.1. Lineage (GTDB taxonomy): Bacteria > Acidobacteriota > Terriglobia > Bryobacterales > Bryobacteraceae > JANXSF01. The sequence continues at coordinate 221 of JBBRJC010000671.1, forward strand.
GAAAACATTGCCGGAATAGCAGACCGCTTTGGGGTGCGCGGCGGCTCGGTAATTTGTTGCTGGCGTGAATTGGCAGACCGCATGTTGGCGCGGGCGGCCCGGTAACTTGGTGTTAACACGCAGTCGCGGGCGGCAGATTAGTTTGGCTGGGAAATTTCGGTTGGCTTGGCGTCTTCAATCATCGCGCCCGTGGTTGAATTATGCAAGGCGATCAAGCCATCTTTCATGGCATGATGGGTTTCTTTCATCGCATACATGCGCCGATCGGCTTCAGCCAGCAGTTCTTCGGCGTTGGTGCCATCGTTGGGATATCCGGACTGACCGACGCTGAGAGAAACAACATCCTGGCCCGTCAGGATTTTTCCTTGCTCAATGACCATGGTTGAGAATTGCTTGATCCGTTCTTCAATAATGTTTGCTTTTGCCTTGGGGAGTACGATCACAAATTCATCCCCGCCCATGCGCGCAACATAATCGGTACCGCGAAGGAGCGACTTCAGGCCTTCGGCGATCAGTTGCAATAACTTATTACCTTCAAGGTGTCCAAACCGGTCATTGACTGATTTGAAGCCGTCAAGATCGAGCACCAGTACCGAAAGTGTTTCTCCGGCCAGTTCACAGCGGTGAAGCTCTTTGTCCAAATGCAGGAATAAGCTTCGAGCATTCGGTAGATTAGTTAGTGCATCTGTGGAGGCTGTATTTTGGACGGTCCGGAATTTCACAGCGTTTTCAATAGCGATTCCACACTTGGAGCCGATGGCCAGCAGGACGCGCAAGTGATCCCTTGAGAATGCGTCATTTTCGGCATGATATAGAGTGAGGGCACCGATGATATTGCCAACCCCGTGAAGTGGAATTGAAATGGCAGAGCGAAGATTACTGAATTTTTTAGAATCGTTGAGATAGCCGGGTTCCACCGAAGGATTGCCATTAATAATTGGCCGCCGGTTTTCGACAACCCAACCGGATAGACCCTGACCCATTGGTATTTCCAGAGAAGAGAACAGCTTGGAATCGCTGCCCATGACAAATTGAGGCACAAGTTTGTCGTCTTTGATCAAATAAAAAGCGATGCAATCGTGCGGCACCACAGTTTTCATACGAGTTGTTAGCAATGAAAAGGTATCGTCAAGGCTTAGGGAATTACCCAAGTCTTGAGTAACCTCGAACAAGGTTTGAATTTCCTGCCGTGCGGCGGCGATTGAGGTGATGAAATCGGCTTGTACTGGTTTAACTGCAGCAGCCCTACCGTCTGTTGATTCAAAGCCTGCGGCGGGAGCTTCCCCACGTTCCACTCGAACTTCGGTTGAAAGGCGGCCTTCTTCGATGGAATTGGCGCGAGCCATATGTTCCAGCTCTTTATAACGGCGCCGGAGTACTTCGACAACTTTGGGATCGAAGCTTTTGCCCGATTCGGAAATAATCACTTCCATGGCTTTGTCCAGCGGAATAGCGCGCCTATATTGGCGATCGCTGGCTAGAGCATCGAGGCAGTCGACGGCGGCCAGGATTCGAGCACCGATGGGAATCGATTCGCCCATGATACCGTCTGGGTACCCGTTGCCGTCCCATTTTTCGTGGTGATG
>JBBRJC010000672.1:0-1787 GCA_038220135.1 Bryobacterales bacterium
TGTGCATCACTACACCATTGGCCAGCGCAAAGGCTTGGGAATCGCTGCGCCAGAGCCGCTTTACGTGATATCCACTGAACCATCTACAAAGCGCGTGGTGGTGGGTTCCAATAACGATTTGCAAACCACGAAACTGGAAGCACGCAACGTGAACTGGATCTCCGTTCCAGCGATTACCGAACCGCGCCGTGCCTCGGTTCGCATTCGCAACCGCCACACACCGGCCGCGGCAACCATGTATCCAACCGCAGACCCTTCGACGGTTGAAGTGGTTTTCGATGAACCACAACGTGCCATTACCCCGGGGCAGGGCGCCGTGTTTTATGATGACGGCCTTGTGCTTTGTGGTGGCTGGATCGCCTGATTACAGTGCGCAGCCGCTCCGCATTTCGCAATTGGGTTGAGTACCGGGCAATACGCGGCGTGCTTGGCTTGGTGTCTGTGGCACCGCCCCTGGCCACAGTTTTTTTGAAATTGCTCAACGGGGCAGTTCCCAAGTTGCGGCGCGTGGCGTTGCGCAATCTTGAACTGGCCGGCCTTCCCGCCTGCCATGCTTCAGAAATGCTCGAATCGTTTGCTCGCATGATGGTTGTGTTCACTCGCTTCCCATCCATCAACAAAAGCAACGTCGCCCAATGGATTCGGTACGAAGGCTTTGAACACTTTGAAAAAGCGTTAGCGCAAGGCAACGGCGTGCTGTTCGCCACCGCGCATTTGGGTAATTGGGAGTTGAGCGCATTTGCCCATGCTCTGATGTCCAAGCCAATGTACGTCGTGGTGCGCCCTCTGGACAATCCTCTGATCGATGCGTTCGTTGAAAAGCGCCGTTCCGCGTCGGGCAATATTATTCTGGGCAAGAAAGATTTTATGCGTGGCATCCTGCGCGCCTTGGCTGCAAATGAAGCGGTTGGCGTTTTGGTTGATCAAAATGTGGGGCTCAATGATGGCCTGTTTGTCGACTTCTTTGGCCGCAAAGCCTGTGTCAGCCCCACCTTCGCAAAAATTGCCGCACGCACCGGTGCCGCAGTTATTCCTGGCTTCGCGGTGTGGTGCAACGAAGAGCAAAAATACATTCTCCGTTTCTATCCAGCAGTGCCAATCATTGGCGACATGCAAGCCGATACACAAACAATTCAAAGTGCTGTAGAAGCGGCCATTCGCACCTACCCTGGCCAATGGCTCTGGATGCACCGCCGCTGGAAGACTCGCCCGCCTGGTGAACCACCACTCTATTGACCTCCTTATCGCGATAGAATTGGGTGCTCCCAATTATGCGGAAAACATTTCTTCTCACCCTTTGCTCATTAGCATTGATCGCGCAGGATCGCCCCGTGCCGCCGCCCGGCATCGCTGTGTCTGCCGCAGATCGCACGGAACTGGAACAAGGCTTGAAAGCACTTACAGCCGCCACTGGCGAAGTTGCAAACCACCCGATGCATTCTGACGTTGCCGTGATTCGCGACGCCGTCCGTTACGCGCTAACCTACAACGAATTCTTTGCGCCCGCGGATATCGCAAAGGCCAAAGAGCTTCTGAAAACCGGCATCGCCCGTGCCCAAATGTTGAGCAAAGGTTCCGCTCCCTGGGCCACTTCCACCGGCCTCATCATGAAAGGTTATGTATCGAAAATTGATGGCAGCGTTCAGCCTTATGTGCTGTTGGTTCCATCACAGTGGACTCCCGGTTCCAGCAGGAAATGGCGTCTTGATACCTGGTTCCATGGCCGCGGAGAAACACTCAGCGAAGTGAACATGCTGACCCAGAAAGTAGGCGACTTTCAACCTCCG
>JBBRJC010000673.1:0-1624 GCA_038220135.1 Bryobacterales bacterium
CGCAAAAATCGCACAGAATTTCGCGACGCCGCGCGGGCATTGAATGGCATTCCTGCAGAGCGTGTTCTTGGCGTGGTGTTCAACAATCATTAAACGCCCGGTGCCACTGGCGGAGTAGAATAGCCGGTGGACATGGCCGAAAACTGGATTACCCGCCGGGCGGCGTTGCCGCTCACATTGCAACTGCTCTCATCTTGTGGGCGCAGCAATAGAAAACTAATCGGAGTGGTGCCCAAAGCCACTTCCCACCTCTTCTTCGTTTCCATTCACAAAGGTGTTGATCAGGCTGCGGCCGAGTTCGGTGTGGACATTCTGTGGAATGGCCCCAACGAGGAAACCGACCACGGACGTCAGATTCAAATTGTCGATGCCATGGTGGTGCAGCGAGTTGACGCAATTGCAATTTCAGCCACTGATGAGCGTGCGCTGACTGCACCAGTTGAACGTGCCATCAAGGCCGGCATCCCCGTTACTGTTTTCGATTCCGGCGTACAGGTTGAAAACTACGTCAGCTTTGTTGCGACCGGCAATTTTGAAGCTGGTTGCACCGCAGCCCGGCGGCTCACGAAGCTGATTGGCGGCAAAGGCAAAGTGGGCATCGTGATGCATAAACCGGGCGGCTTGTCGACGGTGTTGCGGGAACAGGGCTTTGAACAAACAATTCAAAAAGAGTGTCCCGGTGTAGAGATTGTGGCACGGCAATATGGCATGTCCGATAGGGCGAAGTCGCGAGCGGTGGCGGAAAATATTCTAACCGCGCAGCCTGAATTGAATGGAATATTTGCATCGAGCGAAGCCAGTTCACTGGGGTCGATTCAAGCAATTCGCAGCCGTGCGTTGACCGGCAAGGTGAAGCTGATTACGTTCGATACTAGTGACATGCACGTGGAGGCTTTGCGCGATGGCACCATCGATCTGATGCTGGTGCAGGATTCCGTGCGCATTGGCTACGAAGCGGTGAAAAGTTTGGTGGATAAGCTGGCAGGGAAGACTCCGCCGAAGCGATTGGATTTGCCGGCACGGGAAATTGTGAAGGCAGATTTGACGAAGCCTGAGATTTTGAAATTGCTGTTCCCGCAGAGTGCATAAGAAAGGTGTTCCAACACCATCCACCTGGCACTGCCTCAGAAATTATAGACTGCTTTTTTAACGGCGCAGGCCTGCGCTTCACTGCCCGGCTTTTGTATCGAGATGACGGGCTTTGTAGCACAACAAACCGCTCCCTTAAGAAGCTGCGTGTTAACAGTAAGTTGCCGCGCGCGCCAGCAAGCGGTGTGCTACTGCGGTAATGTTTTATTGAAACGATATATTGGTTCAACTTCCAACTGGTACACTGGTCCTTATAAAACGTAGCCTGACGTTCAAACAAATGCTGATTGCTTTCTGCGTTGAATCACGGGAGCATCTTGTCTACACCACCCAAGCGTCTTTCCATCTGCATTATCAATCCCCGATTTGTATCCTCGTGTTGGGGATATGAATTCTCCCTTCCTTTGCTCCCAGGCGATAAGCGATGTTGGACTGCTGCTGGCGCTTTGCCTCTGCTTGCGGCACTCATTCCAGCCGGGCACGACGTGGAATTGATTGACGAAACAATCGACCCAATCGATTTCGAAATGCTGGC
>JBBRJC010000674.1:0-1587 GCA_038220135.1 Bryobacterales bacterium
TGCCTTGTAAGCAGCCAGAAAGCCCCGCAACGGACCGTCGCCGCCTGCTATTCCGGCGATCACAAGATCCCCAACAACCAGTGGCGCGGCCGATGCGCCAAACGGTCCCGGTGAATCCGGCATTACCACTTCCCACATAACGGCGCCTGTGAGACGGTTCAAACACAGCAGGTGTGCATCATCGGTGGTGTAGAAAATGCGATCGCCCAATATCGCCGCACCACGGCTCTCATTTGACCCGGCCTGGCCTTTGGATCGCGGCCTTGCAAAGCACCAGATTTCGCGACCGGTTCTTGGGTCAATCGCACACACGCGGTTCGGCCCCGTCACATACATCACGCCATTGCTCATCAGCGGCGTGGTTTCTAGTGCAGGATGGGGAAGAGTATAGCTCCATTGCAACTGCAGCTGGTCAACGTTCTTTGCATTAATCTGATCAAGTGAACTATGGCGATTGCCTTCGGGCGCGCCATTGTATCCGGGCCACTCGCCTGGCTTGGGATGAAGAATTTGCTCAATCGCATCAGCGGGCACCGTGTCCGAATTGTTGGCCAACGGCCCAAGGGCAATGCCACCCAACCGGCCAAGATATGCCAACAGATTCCGCCGCTCTTCCGCCGTCGATTCGAAGGCTGGCATCAGCGATACTTTTTCCTGCACTACCTTTTCATATTCACTATCAAGCAGAAAGCGGAATTGCCCGTTGAGCGTTTGCAACTGCAAATCATGCTTGCCCTGGCTTCGAGCGAATCCGCGCAATGTAGACCCATCGCGCAAATTAACTGTCACCACTTTCCACTGGTTCTGCGGACACCAGGCAAAAGAAGGGCAGGAACTGGTTGTACTTGCCTTTGTTCCCGGTTTATCCAGTGCCTGTTCCAAATCGCGCACCGTGAACTGCTTCCCAATTTCAGAAAGGTCAGGCCCCATGCTTTTGCCGCGGCCGGCAACCATATGGCACGTTCCGCATTGCCCTTTGGCGAAAAAGAATTGTTCGCCTTTTGCAGCATCTCCGTGCGGTGGAAAATCGAAGGCCGGCGCATTCAGCGAACGAACCCACCGAGCCAGCAGATCCAGTTGCACCTCCGGCAACGCGAATGGCGGCATGCCCTTGTCTGTCCCCTTGCGGATCACATCATGCAACTGCTTTTCGGAACGATTGCGAAGCGAGGGATTCATTACCAGCGATGGACCCCGTTCCCCGCCACGCGCACCTTCGCCGTGGCAATTTGCACATTGTTTGGAAAACAGCTGTTCGGCCGCCGTCGCGTTTAACCCTTCAGTTTGGGCAGCAGCCGGCAAGGTGGATAAGAGCATGGCCGCAGACAGCGCCGCTATGGGTATTGTGCGTTTGATTGACATTATTTGTTCTGTCCAATGTATCGCACTGGCGTTACCAGACGCCTTCCATAGTAGCCGGTGGAAAAGAAGATCGGCATGGAAGAACGCGGCCATGTCCTCCTCTTCGCGAGCAGCCACCTCAAGTTCACATGATTGAGTCGCCGGACAAATCCGTTGTGCTGGCTGAAATACGCCTATGATTATGTCGTGCTGAAAATGGTGAACAAGCTCGTCTCGAAAGGAGCG
>JBBRJC010000675.1:0-1544 GCA_038220135.1 Bryobacterales bacterium
GGCGACTATCACCGCCCCAGCGACACGTGGGACAAAATTAATGCACCGGAAGCGGTGAAAATGCTTACCTACGTTGCGGCGATTACCACCAAGCTGGCTAGTGGTGAGGAACGTCCGCAATATGTGCGTGTTATGCCACCAACGCCGACCGGCGGCGCATCGGCCGGGACAAGTTCGGGAGGGTCAAGCGGTTACGGTCCCTACTTCGGCAGCATCCCTGATTTTGCCGAACCACCGAAGGGTGTTCGCTTCGCCGATGTGCGCGACGGGTCGCCTGCTGGAAAGGCTGGCCTCAAGGCTGGCGACATCATGGTAGGATTCGATGGGAAGGACATACAGAACCTGTATGACTTTACTTATGCGCTTAAAGGCAAGAAGCCCGGCGACGAAGTGATGGTAAAAGTGTTACGCGGTGACAGTACGCTAGAAGTAAAAGTACTACTAACTGCAAGAAAATAAAAACGATTTGCACTAATGAAACTCTCAAAGCAGGCCGATCAGATATGAAGGAAACTACTCGCGTGACGACATTGCCTGTTCAACAGATTACCACCTTGCCTTCAAACCAGCTTTGGAAGCTTCCACCGCTGATTTTGCACCCTTTCTCCGATTCTGCCGGTCCCAATAAACTGGTGGAGAGCTCTAGGGCAAGCATGATGATGCAGGGCTTGCTGCCAAACGACACGATGACGCTGGAGCAACTCGATCAAAAGTTGCTGGATGGGCGCTATTGTGAGATCCGGATGCTATTTTACGTGGGTAAAGATCTGGTCCGTTGGATTGAACAGTGCATGGAAGTTGTGGATCGTGATGATACGCTGGCTCACGCCAATTTGAAGTCGCAGAGTTTTGCTGAATTGCTGGTGACTGAACCGCCTGAGGTTGTGAAATCGAAATTGAAGCGCTGGGGTGTTGCCGATTATAAGGCCATCTTCTCGCGTGCTCTCGGCCTGAATTCAGTATTCAACGATGCGCCGGGGCGTGATACGTTGACCGACGATTTTATCCGCAACTACTATCGCTATGCCGATCATATGTACGCCTGCCGCCAACATATGTTCGACTTCAACCGCATCACCATTCAGAACTTTGATTTTGAATTGTACGCGTCAGGTGAGTATTCGCGGATGCTCGAACGTGAGTGGGAAAAGAGCCCTCAGGAATAAGCGATCTTTAAAATGAGTTGAACCGGGTGGTCGGAAAACCATCCGGCTCAATCTGTTTTAAACAAATCTATTGGGCATCGCCAATGTCATATGCGTCTGCAACTCGCAATTCCACCCAGAAGCTGCCCAGATTATTTTGCCAGTGCTTGTTGTCGTTCACCGCGAAATAGAGGCGGCCCGCAGCGAAGCCTTTCTTTGACAGGCTGACACCTGCCATGAAGTTATCGCCTACCGCACCAACCTTGCCAACTAGTGCGCCAAAGGGAAATCCATCCACTAGGTTGGTCTTGTAATTGGGGCCTGGCAACTTCAAACCGTCGGCATCAGAAGCCCAGCCATCCGTTGCCCAGCTAAGACGTACCAAGCCGCGCGTTTTCC
>JBBRJC010000676.1:0-1501 GCA_038220135.1 Bryobacterales bacterium
GACAGTGGTGAAGATTGCGCCCAATGCGGCTGAGCAAGCTTTGCTGGAAGAATATATGACGTGGCTTGCGGGAAGTGTGCGGGTTCGTGAAGAGATGGGGCGGGCGGCGGCGCGTCATATTTCGAGCGAGCATTCATTGACGCGTGTTGCCCAGATGTATCGCGACGTTTTGCTAAGCTGTTGAAATTCGAATGCGGTTTGTATTTCTTGTTTTCGCTGCTGTGATGGGGTTCGGGCAACCTACGGACACCTATGTTTCGGCGACGGTGAAGATTGCAATGCGCGATGGCGTGCCGCTTGCCACCAATGTTTTTCGGTCGAAGATGACTGCGAGGGTTCCAACTATTTTGGTGCGTACGCCTTATGGCAAAGGCAAAACGCTATCGGCAGGTTACAAGCTTTTTGTGAGCAACGGTTATGCAGTGGTTGTGCAGGATGTGCGCGGACGGTATGAATCTGAAGGTGTTTTTCAATCGTGGACGCAGGAGCCGGCCGATGGCGAAGATACCGTTGAATGGATTGCCAAACAAAGCTGGAGTGATGGACAGGTAGGCATGATTGGCGGTTCCTACCTGGGAATTGTGCAGTGGAAGGTTGCGCTGCTAAACAATCCGCATTTGAAGGCGATTTTTCCCGTTGTGTCTGGCAATGATGATTATCGTGACCGCTTCTATTCGCGAGGTGGAGCGGTAAAGCTTGGCAGCCGTTTGATGTGGATGAATGGAAATTTGAAGGCGGCGCGGGCGACCCCTCCGGACTTTGCAACCTATGTGCGCACGCTGCCGTTACGCGTGGCTGATGTTGCGGCGACGGGGCAGATCAGCAAACTTTACTATCAATTGGCGATGGAGCATCCGGCGTTTGATGCGTTCTGGAAAGAGAACTCTGTGCGGGAGCATTTGGACCGGATGAAGATTCCGGTGTACAGCATTGGCGGTTGGTACGACAATTTTGCGGAAGGGGATTTGGAATCGTTTTCCAGATTGCGAAAGGCGGGCAAGATGGCTTATACGGCGATTGGGCCGTGGCCGCATAACATGAGCACTGCATTTGAAGAGGTTGATTTTGGGGTTGCTTCCAAGTTTCCGGTGTCGCGTGTTCAACTGGACTGGTTCAATCATTGGATGAAGATTCCGAATCAGAAGAAGCCTTTTCAAGATGCTCCGCTGAAGATTTTTGTGATGGGACGAAATCAATGGCGAGAGGAGCAGGAGTGGCCTTTGCGAAGGGCCAAGCTGACTCCGCTTTATCTTTCGAGCAAGAAGGGCGCCAATAGTTTGAACGGTGATGGGAAGTTGACGCTGCGCCGGCCGTTGATTGATCGCAAGGATTATTTCGATTACGATCCAGCGAATCCGGCGCCGACAGCTGGTGGTGCGGTTTGTTGCACGCCGCAGGTTCCCTGGGGGCCGAAGGATCAGGGCAATGTGGAGCGGCGCAAGGACGTGTTGGTTTATACATCTGAAGTTATGGTTCGGGATGTGGAAGTGACCGGACCGGT